>JAAYMP010000128.1 GCA_012521315.1 Bacillota bacterium | reverse complement strand
TGGCGGAGAGCTTCCCGAAACTTGGCCGCCTCCGCATCCATATGGTCGGCATGATGGAGCAAGCAGGCTTCCAAGAGCGCTGGCTGCACCGGAGACCCCCACTCCAATTCACCGTGGTGGCTAAGGATCAAGTGAATAAGGGGCATTTGCAACTGCGGAGGAAAAGCCCCTTCCCCTTTGGTTGCCCGGATGGCCGCAATCGCCGTTTCCACCATCTGCACACCCAAGACCAAATGGCCGATTAACTTCCCTTGGTCTGTTCCGACAAAGGTCAGTTCGCCGGTGTAGGATTCCAACTTCCCAACATCGTGGAGTAAAGCGCCCGTCAGTAATAAATCCCGGTTTGCCTCGGGGTAGAGCGCGGCCGCCGTCCGGCAGAGGGTGACCACCCCAACGGTATGTTCCAACAGCCCTCCCCGGTAAGCGTGGTGGATCCGCATGGCGCCGGGCGCAAACGAAAAACGCCGCCGGAACTCCTCCCCCCCGAAGAAATAATCCAGGAGCAAACGGTAAGCGCTCTGCTGCAATCCGCCTCTGGTTTCATCCACCACGGCCCACAACTCCTCCAGGTGCGGGCCGGAGAGGCCCGGCAGGAAAACATCCGGGTCATATTCGCCTTCCGTACAGACTTGAAAGAAGGGTTCACGCCCATTGGCTTCCAGTTGAAGGATGCCGTTAAAATTCTTGGCGACCGCTTCCAGGCGGATCACCTTGCCTTTTTGTAATTGGTCAAAAACCGGCTCCGTGATCTCCCAAACCTTCAGGGCAATCTCCCCGCTCCGGTCCCCAATCCTTAAGGCCGCAAACGGGCTCCCGTTGCGTGCAACCCGCCATTGGCTGTCCAAGACCAGGTAGGTACCGGAAATACTTCCCTCTTTTACTATTTCCTTTACCTCCATCGCCTAACCCCCAATTTTCCGCCTGCCCGTCCCAAGTTACGGGCCGTCCGGCCCTGCGTCTTCCTGCGGCGTCTCTGTTTTCTCCTCTATTTCAATCCACACCTCAAGTGGTTTTGTTCCCCGCCGTGCTTCAAACGTCTTTTGCTTTAGATCGAAACTGACCTCTTCCCCAAAAAGCTCATCCTCTTCCATCTTTAGATGAAAACCGCCGCTAATCGTCAGTTTTTCTTCGTCGTCGCGGTAACTGATGGTTTCACCGCTGCCGGTAAAGTCCGCGTGCTCAATCCGGGGCTCTTCCGTGGCGGTAAAGGCCTTCGCTTTCGTCTCCAAGTACAAGTTGCCACAGACCAGGCGGATCTCCTCTTTCAACACTTCCCCTTGGTCGTCGCGGCTTTCTTCCCGGACCAAAACGACATCTCCGGAGAAGATCCCGCTCTCCTCTGCCGTGTTATAACGGAACTGATCCCCGGTCACCTTCAGATCTTCATGGGTCAAAAATACCTCCTGCCGGAAGATGATCTCCCGCGAACCATCGCTCAATTCCCGAATCTCCGCCGCTTTAAACCGCAAGTAAGTCTCGCCCTGGGAGTATTCGAGATTGGCGCCTTCCATAAACAAATGCTCCCCGGAGGTGTCGCCATAAAACCGGTCAATTCCTTTAAAGAATCCCTTTTCCGCCGCCGTAACCGCCCGGCTGACGCCCATTACCGCCATCAACACCAGCAAGCCGGCGACCATGTACAACCTGCGGCGCATCATAATTCCAGTTCAACCTCCACCTCGCCTGTTAGTTCAAACCGGTCTTCCTTGGCATAATAGGTGAAAACTTGCCCCCGCGACCGTTGCTTACCCTGCACCACTTCCAAGTCACCGGTGAATAAATACTCCTCGGTTTCAAAGTTCCCTTCCAACTGGTTGGCCTGCAACGCCAATTCTCCCTTCGCAAAGGAGAGCGGATGGGAAGAGGCGATCGCTTTGCGTTCCAAATCCACTTTCAGTCCAGCCGTATGTAACCACCCGCCGTTAATCTCGCCCTGCACCCCGGTAAGGGTTAACACGTTTCGCTTCAGATCAAGCCGCCCGGTATCGGCCTTGATGGCCAGGATGCGGTCGGCTTCCTGGTACAAACGGATCTGCTCAATCCCGCGGAAGTCAACCGTCTTTCCGTCGGCCGTCCGGAAAACCTCCGCCGCCTCCAACGCCCAGATCCGCTTGGCCCCTTCCCACCCTTCATAACGGCTGTTAAATAAGGCTGCGCCGCGCTCGCCCGTTGTATTCTGGTGGGAGGCGGGGGGCATCTCCGGACGCCAACTCAGATAAAGGAGAACCGTAACCCCCAGCCCACCGAGGATCATAAAGAACAGCCGCCATCGCCGCCATCTTTGCTTACCAGATCTCATTTCCCGCTCCCGTTCCCCACCGATCGGCCCCGGTCCACATAAAACCTTGTTCTCCGGAGCCGTACCCAAAACCTGCTTCTTTGAAGATCTTATACTGTAACTGTACGATATACTCTTTGCGGAGAAAATCGTAGCCGAAGAACACCTCCCGGCAGTGCCAATCATAGGTCATGCCCAACCGGGCGCGTTCGAAATCGTCCCCGAAAAAGCTGTACCGCAAACTAAGATCGCTCTGGAGCGTTGCGGTGAGCCGGTTTTTCAGCTTCGCTTCCACTTCCAAAGCATCCCACCGGCGCTCCAGCAGATCGTAGTCCGCTTCCAAATAAAAGCGGTTCCCTTCTTCGGAGGTATGTTGCCCCCGCGCCGTAAGATAAAGATCGGTATACTCCCGGATGTTGGGGTTATAAGTAGCATTCAGCCTGATACTGCTATTGGGCATGGGGGTTATCGTGAGCATCCCTTGCACCGGGTACCATGGTTGGTCAACCCGGCCGAAGTTGTAACCGCCGGTCAGGCTCGCACTGACCACCCGCGTATTGTACCGCCAGGAACTGGAGAGATGCCCTCCCGGCATAAAAAGGTGGGAGGAAGTCACCAACCGCGGGAATTCGGCGGTGGGCGCTTCACCCTGCGCCTCAACCCAACTTAAAGTATTGGTCCACGTCAAACTGGGCGTAAACCGCTGCGTACCTGTTAAACCGATGGAGACGGCGCTGCGTCGAAACGTTTCCCCCGCCACCTGGTATAATTGGTAACGGTTATTATTCGCCAGATCAAGGGTGAATCCTCCCTGCTGCCACAGGCTCCGCCCCAACGGACGGCGCGCCAGCTGAAGATCGGTCCGGGTACCAACCTTTTCGTCCTCGCCCTTGATCTCAACCAGCCGGAGAAAATCCACATTGCCTTGGTAATAACCGGGCGAACCCAGATCGATGGCGGGCGTTTGGAAGGAAAGCGCCGGCAGATCGTGATAAAACTGCCTTGCGTAACGATCGCTGTAGTCGTAGTTCTGTTTCAACCGGGCGGTAAATTCAAAGCCTTCCAGGGAAAAAAGGTCCCAAGTCTGCCAAAACTCCAGGTCGTTTTGGTATTTCTTCGTAATCACCTCGGCGGTGGTCAGATCCTCCCGGTAATAAATGTTGTTACGGTAGGTCAACCGGGTCCTGGGCCCGGGCCGCCAACTAACATCGAGCCGGCACGGGTAGAGATAAAACTGGGGGGACAGTCCGGACTGCCCGGTCTCCCCCTGAAAACTGGCCAGCCACTGGTCGGACCGGTAATTAAAGTTCCCGCGCAGCCCGTACTCGGGGTAGCCCAGATCATAATATTTCCCGCCCAAGTCATAGGTGAGATTCCCTTTCTGCTCATGCCACGTGGCCTGCAGTTGATAATCGTCCTGCGCGTCGTACATGTCGGCCAAATGGTAAAAACTGACCGCAAACTCCCGGCCCGCCCTCACCGGAAACCAGTGTTTGATCCCTTGCCCGACTCCCTTCCATTGCATTAGATCAAAAAGCACCTTGCCCTGGTGAGCGCCGGTGAGCGTATAGCGGTAGACCATCTTCAGGAAGAAACCATCCGCCGCGTTGTACCCAAAGACCGAATCGTCGAAATCATCCTTCCCCTCCTGCAGGGAGAGGACCATTTTGGGAACGGCGGGGAATTTAAACTTCCCTTCCCAATAGGAAGCGGA
>JAAYMP010000010.1 GCA_012521315.1 Bacillota bacterium | reverse complement strand
CCTTGCCTCGTCCACCAGGGTTACCTATTTTCGGGACACAGCGCCGGAGCGTTTTTTGCAAATAGGAATTGCCGAGCAAAACATGTTGGGGATAGCGGTTGGATTAACGCTGATCGGGAAGATACCTTTCTGTGCCTCGTTCGCTACATTTGTAAGTAGACGGGCTTGTGACCAGATTGCTGTTTCCGTAGGCCATACCGGTGCTAATGTTAAAATGATCGGGGCTTATGGGGGCTTGGTCAATGGAAATAACGGCGCGACGCACCAAGCGGTTGAGGATCTGGCGATTATGCGGAGTATCCCCGGGTTAACCGTAATCGAACCGGCCGATGACCTCGAAATGCGCATGGCGGTTCCGGAAATTATCGCTTACAACGGCCCTGTTTATCTGCGGTGTACCCGGGACCCGTGGCCGAGGGTCAGTCCGGAGGGATACCGTTTTAAAATCGGGAAAGCCGTAAAAATAAGGGAAGGACGGGATATCACCATCATTGGTGCCGGAATGATGGTCTCCCAGGCGGTCATTGCGGCGGAGGCTTTGGCGCAGGAAGGGATCGAGGCCGAGATCATCAATTGCGCCACCATTAAACCTTTGGATGTGGCGGCGATTGTTGAGAGTGCCGCGCGGACCGGGGCGGTTGTGACCGTCGAGAATCACAATATTATCGGCGGTTTAGGCAGTGCGGTCGCAGAGGTGCTGGTTGAAAACTACCCCGTACCGATGGGCCGGGTCGGACTACGGGATGTCTATGGGGAGTGCGGGGATAATCTTGCTTTGCTCCGCAAGTACCAAATGGATCCAGACGCCATCGTCGCCGTAACCAAAGCTGTCCTGGCGAAGAAGAAATAAGGAGGTCAAAAGAATGGGGCTTTATGAAGAAGCCTTGGCCCTGCATGAGAAATTGCAAGGGAAAATTGAAATTATTAGTAAGGCTGCGGTTAAGGACGTAAAATCATTAAGCTTGGTTTATTCCCCCGGAGTGGCCGAGCCTTGCCGGCAAATCCGTGACGACGTCTCCAAAGTCTTTGACCTTACCGGTAAGGGCAATACGATTGCGGTGGTCTCCGATGGATCGGCGGTTTTAGGACTGGGTAATATCGGCCCGGAAGCCGCCCTTCCGGTTATGGAAGGAAAATGCGTTCTCTTTAAAACCTTTGCCGGGGTTAATGCGATTCCAATCTGTCTTTCGACGCAGGATCCCGATGAAATCGTGGAAATCGTGAAGAAGCTGGAACCAAATTTCGGCGGGATTAACCTGGAGGATATTACCGCTCCCGCTTGTTTTTTGATTGAAGAGAGATTAAAAGCCGAGACGGAGATGGCCATCTTCCATGACGACCAACATGGGACGGCAGTGGTGGCGATGGCTGGGTTGCTCAACGCGTTGCGGATGGTCGGAAAGAAACCAAGCGAAGTAAAAGTGGTGATTAACGGGGCGGGAGCAGCGGGGACTGCAATTGCTAAAATTTTAATCGATTTTGGGGTAGAGGAGATCGTGGTCTGTGACCGGGCCGGGATCATTAATAAGAACCGGCCGGGGCTTAATCCCTTCAAAAAAGAACTGGCGACGATTACGAATAAAAAGGGGTTGACGGGTGGATTGGCCGAGGCGTTGGTTGGCGCCGATGTTTTTATCGGTGTTTCGGTAGCCAACGTTGTTTCCCCGCAAATGGTTCGCTCGATGGCCAAAAAACCGGTTATTTTCGCGTTGGCCAATCCGGAACCGGAACTTTTGCCTGAAGTCGCTTATGAAGCCGGCGCCTGTATTGTGGCGACCGGCCGTTCGGATTATCCGAATCAGGTGAATAATGTTTTGGGATTTCCGGGCATCTTCCGGGGAGCCTTAGACGTAAGAGCAAGGGAGATCAATGATGAAATGAAGCGGGCGGCGGCAATTGCCATTGCCGGGTTGGTCTCCGATGATGAACTCACTCCGGAGTATGTTATTCCGAAGCCATTTGATCCGCGTGTTGCGCCGCAGGTGGCGATGGCGGTGGCGGAGGCCGCCATCAAAACTCAGGTCGCCCGGAAAATTGTCCCGCCAGAAATGGTAGCCGAGCATACGAGAAAACTGGTAGAAAGAACTTAAGACGAAGGGTGGTTTTATAAAGAAAATGCACAAGCTGAAACTGGGATATGGTCTGGGTAATCTCGAGTTTGAACTGCCGGAAGCGAACCTGCTCGATATTCTCCTCCCGGTGTCCCATGCGGAAATTCAGCGTGCGGAGGATGAGCTAATAAAACAAGCCCTTTCGGCGCCGATCGGGACGCCCCGCCTCCGGGAGATGGCCCGCGGGAAGAACCGGGTTGTTATTGTTGTAAGTGATATTACGAGACCGGTCCCCACTTATAAGATCTTGCCCCATGTTTTGGCGGAACTTAAGGACGCCGGGGTGGAAGACAAGAAGATCAAGATCATCTTTGGCCTGGGTTCCCACCGGCGGCATACCATGGAAGAAATGAAGCGGCTGGTGGGGGGGGATGTTTTTGCGCGGTTTGAATGTATCGACCATAACCCCGACGATTGTCTTTGGCTGGGAAAGACGAAAGGGGGCCTGCCGGTAGAGATCTTCCGGGAAGTGGTCGCGGCCGACTTCAAGATCTGTATCGGCAATATTGATCTGCATTATTTTGCCGGTTACACCGGTGGGGCAAAAGCCATCATGCCCGGGGTTTCCTCGCGCGCTTCGATTACGGCCACCCACCAGTATATGCTCGATCCGGCGTCGGTCGCCGGTAATATGGAAAACAATCCAACGCGGGAAGCCATCGAAGAAGTTGGCGAAATGGTCGGCATCGATTTTATCGTTAATGTTGTTTTGGATGAAGAAAAAAGGATCTTGAAAGCAGTAGCCGGTGATAAAAGACTGGCGCACCGGGAGGGATGTGTTTTTCTTGACACCCTCTTTAAGGTGGAATTCAGGGATGAAGCAGATATTGTAGTGGTAAGTGCCGGCGGTTTCCCGAAGGATATAAACCTTTACCAGGCACAAAAAGCACTGGACAATGCCAAATACGCGGTGAAGAAGAATGGCGTGATCATTTTGGTCGCCGAGTGTCCCGAGGGTTTGGGGGAGGAGGTCTTTGAAGAATGGATCTTCGCCGCCAAAAATCCGGAAGAGATTTTAAAAAGAGCCGAAAGTGAATTTGCCCTTGGCGGCCATAAAGCGGTGGCCATTGCCATGCTGCTCCAAAACGCGCAGGTGATTATGGTTTCTTCTTTAAGCCGGGAACTGACGGAGCGTCTTTTCTTCCAGTATGCCGCAAATCTGGACGAAGCATTGCAAAAAGCCCTTGCGCTAAAGGGGCCGCAAGCAAAGGTGAGGGTTATTCCCTTTGGCGGGAGCATGTTACCCGTCAAAAGCAATTAATTATGTGAGGATACTTTTCTCGTAACAAGACTTGCGGAACAGGTCGCATTAAAAACTGGCTGTACAGTGGCACAACCCATTTGGTACGGTTCTCACCCGTCGCATCATTTGGGAATGCCGGGTACAATTATAATTCCCGAAGAAACCCTGGCCGCCTATTTGCGGGCGATCTTCGCCGGTTTCTGGAACGCCGGATTTAGGAAGATGATTATCTTAAATGGGCATGGTCAGGATTATGTCATTCCCATGGCGATCCACCAGTTCGGTAAGAAGTATCAGGTTCCGGCCATCTTGATCTATGTCCATTGGTGGCTGGCTTGTAAGGAACATCTAAAATCCAAGGATGAGGGCGGAAAAATTTTTGAAACCCCATTTGTTCATGCCGATGAAGTCGAGACTTCCTTCTCCATGGCCCTCTTCCCAGAGATGTGTGATCTAAGCAAAGCGGTGGATACCAAACCTACTTCCTTCCTGCCGCCCGGACATATCAATAACTCGGCCGAATCTAAGGAGTGGCCGGTTAAATGGTTCAATGCTTACGGCGCCGTTGGCATGGAATGTATCTGCACGCCGGAAGGGGTAATCGGCAAGAGTACCCTGGCCGATCCGGAGAAAGCAAAACCCGGGATCGAGGCGGTTTTGGATTATTTGGTAAAGCTTCATGATGATATTTTGACCAGTTATCCGCCGGGGAAACTGCCGCCGGTTGACAAGGTCACCCAGCGGAGCCGGGAAGAGATCGAAGCGGTCATTAAAGGGCCACACAACGGTGGAAGACACATCTATACCCTGGGTTATCCATGTTAATAATCAAATCGTTAAAATTTAGCAAAAGGAGTGGGAATAATGGCTGACAAAATTAAAGCAGTAGTGATGACAGCGCCGGGAAAAGTTGAAACACAGGAGCTTCCCTGGCCGGATTTGAAACCGGGTGGATTGATTCTCAAAATGAATATGGCCGGGATCTGTGGTACAGATAAGCATGCCTACAAGGGAGAAAGCATTCTGTATGGTGGAACCGAAGCCGAACAGGAGATTGTTTATCCCGGAGTCAGGGGACATGAAAATGTCGGCACCATTGTAGAGATTCGCAAAGAAGACCAGGATTCCATCGAGTATCACGGGAACAGACTAAAGGTTGGCGACCGGGTCACAATGTGTCCGAATATTATCTGTAAAAAGTGCTGGTATTGCCGTCATGTTTTAACGGGTAAGGCGTGCGGGTTATGAATACATTGAGTTTGAGGCCAACCTATCCTGGTGCAATCATGCAGACCCAGAAAATAATGATCCTAAAGAGTTTAGAAAATTAGTTATAGATGAATATGGGTTTAAAGGGATAACCGGATTGGGGTCTCATCGGGAACTGATGAATGACCCTCTAGCAGTAAAAGACATAACATATAATATTAAATGGGCTGCTAAAGCCGGTATTCCGATTGTGATAACTGGTGAGGGTTCAAAAGCAGAAGGAATGAGCGATGAGGATGCATTTTCTATTCTCAAAGAGAATTTGACGGAACTTGTGAAAGTGGCTGAAGAAAACAAGGTTATTTTGGCGTTAGAACCACATGGATACTTTTCATTACAATTAGGTGGTCTTCCTAAAATATTATCACTAGTTAACTCTCCATATTTGAAGGTGAATTTTGACACTGCCAATCCCCATAGGGGAGACTATGTAGGAACTGACCGTTCTGGATTTAGATGGAGAATTAAAGCAAGTTCTGTTGGGGATGAAATAGCGACTCTCAAAACAGTCGTAAAACAAGTTCGCCATGTTCATGCCAAGGACGTTATTGGTAAAGATGCTGTAACCTTGGGAACAGGAAATGTTAGGTTTAAGGAATGCGTCAAATTATTAGCCGAAAATGGTTACGATGGAGCGTTATCCTTCCAAACAGAGGGGGGAGACCCCGAGGTTATACAGCAGATGTTAGTTGATAGCAGGAAATATTTGAAGCAAATATTTGAAGAACTGCAAATTAAAGAGTCATAACATTTGTAGGTGAAAAGAAGAGTTTTACCCTTCATAAAATAAAATTTGGAAGTAATGGTTTTTCTCGCTTTTCGCGCTTAACAGATCGTACTGGTACTGTTACGGTGCGAAAAGCGAGAAGTTAAACTGTTAGGTTTAGGGTGATACTGAAAGGTGGACAATAGGATGGTTGTTGATTTTCATACACATGTTCCAATAAATGATAACGGAATATTTGAAATCACACCGGAAGAATTTATACATAAAATGGATCAAGCAGGAATTGATTGTTCTGTAGTCTTAGGAGTCGACTCAGGAATAAAAAGTGATGGAGCGGAGGAAAAGACAGATTTTACTGATGAGAAGGTAAAAGAGTTTTGCGCATTTAATCCTGAACGATTGATCGGGTTTGCTTCTATCCATCCTAATCGGCCAAATCCATTAAGAAAGGTACAAAATGCAATTGAGAATCTTGGTTTGAAGGGTGTCAAATTATATCCTCATAGGGGTTTTATTCCTACCGATCCTAAACTGTGGGATGTATATGAATATTGCGAGCAATCAAATGTAATATTAATGTTCCATACAGGAATTAAAGCTTTACAGGAACATAGAATCATCTTTAATTCACCAGTTTATATAGATGAGATAGCGGTATCTTTTCCTAAATTAAAAATAATTATGTGCCATGGTGGTTATCCATGGACAGAGGAGTTTTTAACTGTTGCTTATTCTAATCCTAACATAATAGTTGATATTACTTTTCTTGAACACATTGAAAAGACTTTTGCAATACCAAGCTTTGCTCATTATTTCATAAAACGTCTGGTAAATACAATTGGAAGTAAACGTATTGTTTGGGGTTCAGAAGGTCCAAAATTGAAACTTCCTTTGTTTGAGTCAAAGGATATCTCATATTTTCGAATTAAGGATATTCTTGTAAATGATAATGAATCTTTAAAGGAAGAAGAGAAGGATGATATATTAGGGAACAATGCAATTAAATTGCTTAACTTACAATACTAGGCATCAGAAAGGGTGGTAACTAATGCCAGTATTAATTCTTAGCTCGAGTCCGAATAAAAATGGTTTAACTGCTGCTTGCGTTAAAGAAGCAATTGCTGGTCTCAAGCAAACAGGAAATTCATATAAAGAAATATGTTTAAATGATTTTAAAATAAATTCTTGTAAGGCTTGTGGGGATGGATGGGGTAGTTGTCGTACAGATTATCGTTGTAGTATTAACGATGATTTTAATAAAATTTATGATCAATTTTTTAGAGCTGATGCATTTATTTTTATAACCCCTGTCTATTGGGGAGATATGAGCGAGTCAATGAAATCTTTTACGGATAGATTACGTCGTTGTGCTGGTAACAGAGACGAAAAAAGCCCAACCTTCCGAAAGCGAGCAATTGCTGTGGCGGCTGCAGGTGGTAGTGGAAGGGGTACGATTTCTTGTTTGACTAATATGGAAAGGCTTTTGCAACATTTACAAGTTGAAATATTCGATTTGATTTCGATCACACAGCTTAGTAGAGAATATAAACAAATTGCAATTCGTAACGCTGTTGTTAAAATGATGGCCTAGTGATGGCTTGGGAAAAATGTTAATTAATATATTATCTTAAATTAGGCTCGAGTTCGAGAGGTTAAGTCCAAATTTTTGTGTGAACCTCAGTTATTATATCAACCTAAACACTACCAAATTAAATATTAATGCTCTATGGAATTTCTTGATTTACATTTGTAAATATTATAGGTTAAAAGGCAACAACGGAGGTAATGCTATGCCCAATTGGATGTCATTTCTCGCATATGTTACTATTTCTAATATATCCCCAGGTCCGAATAACATTATCTCTATGATCAATGGTAAGCACTACGGATATAAGAAAACATTAAAATTTATGCTTGGAATAATGCTTGGCTTTTTTCTAATTATGAATATATGCGCCTCTTTTAATATTTTTTTGGATGCTCTCATTCCAAAATTCAAAGTTGTTATGGGGATGATTGGTGCTTTTTATTTTCTGTACTTAGCTTACAAGATTATAATTTGTACTAATGATTATAAATATAAAAACGAAAATGGACTAAATACTTTTATGCATGGGTTTCTGTTGCAATTTGTTAACGTTAAAGGAATCATTTACGGAATAAACCTCTATGGTACTTTTATTATTCCATACTTTCATAATAAGGTTGTGCTTTGCCTATTCTCTTTGTTATTTGCTTTAATTGCCTTTATTGGTACCTCCATCTGGGCTTTATTTGGTACCATTTTTCAGAGTTTTCTTGAGCAGTATGATTTGGTCTTTAGATTGACGGTGGGTCTAATCCTTATTTATTGTGCCCTGTCTGTTTCTGGATTATTACGTATATTTCAGAATATATGGTTCTCTTAAAATCTAGTCGATTCTTAACAAAAAATATATCTAAAAACAAAAAGGAAAAATATAGATATTTACGAATTGATTATAAGAACATTTGAAATATTATACAGATAAGACAAATGATATTTAATTGGGTAAAATATCAAAAGGAGATTAACTTATATTTTGCTAACATTTGATTTGATTTAGGCTATTTGTATGGTTAAACCTAAACTATAGAAAACTAACCGTTACGGAAACGTGGATATACATAAGGTTATGGTTCCAGCCCGGGTGTTTAGTGGCTGTTGCGTGTGTCGTTGTGGTACTTTTGTCGGATAAACGTTAGTGTTGAATAATTAATTAATTAATAAGGGGAAGTTTTGATGAGAAGAAATAACGAAATAGATCTGGCAAGTGTTGCTTACGAAAAAATAAAACAGATGATTGTCGAGCATGAACTCCAACCTGGTGATAAAATCCAACAGGGTGTTTTGGCGAAAAAGTTGGGAGTGAGCCGTACCCCTTTAATTACTGCTTTGAATCGCCTCAAGAGTGAAAAATTTGTCGAATATGAGTTAAACAAAGGCTATACGGTTCGCCGGTTTTCTCTAAAAGAGTTGGTTGATATCTGGACTTTACGGACGGCAATTGAGCGAATGGTCGTCGAAGAAATTGCGGATAAAATTTCCGACAAGGAAATTAAATCTTTACGCCAAATCTTTGCGGGTTTTGCTCCTCCGTGGGACGATAAAAAATATTCCGAGTATACGAGGGCAGACCGGAAATTCCATAACGAACTGCTAAAAATGTCCTCCAATTCATTCGTACCCCAGTTTATCCAGTTGTTTGATATCGTACGCTGGAGTTATCAAGATGGACTGGTCCGCTTTCCGGAAGAGACATTGGCAGAACACCATAGGATTATTGACGCGCTTGAAGCCCACGATGTTGAAAAAGTTGTTGAACTAATAACCGAGCATCATAAAAAGAGTAAAGAAAGTCTTGAGTTTGCGTTAAGACAATTTGTCAATATTTCAAAGGAGCTTAAACAGTGAACACGGCGCGAAAGATTTATATTGACATTTAACCGTAGATCGTTTAGAATAACGTGGAAGCTTAAGCCAGGCCTTTAAAGCTTGTCCCGTGAGGCAAGGAAGGCAGAACGGACAGAAATCTCTCTGTACACGATCAATTCTATGTTTAAGGATGCTTAAAGATAGGATTGTTTGTTAAGCTGCCTGCACTTGCCGGCAGCTTTCTTTCATTTTACCGGTCTTCTTACAGCATACCGGCATGCGCGGTGGACGCGGGCCGGGGCGGCCGGGCAAGCTTAGGTCGAAAACAACAACGAAATAGCTTTTGCAAAATCGGACCCCTTTAAGGTTATCCTGTGAGGTAGCCAAGGGTAAGCTGGATTGGTGCTGCAATTCCTCCTGCCTTTGGCCAGGAGGTTTTTTTGTGCCACCCGGCAAGTTTGGAAGGAGGTTTGCCCCATGCACTGGAGACACCGGAACCTGTTGGACTTGGATGATTTAACTGCTGACGAGATTGAACATGTTTTGCAAACCGCAGTTCCCATGAAGGAGATTCTGGCACGGCCGCTTAAGAAACTGCCGACCCTCCGGGGAAAGTCGATTGCGCTGATGATTTATGAGAACAGCACCCGGACGCGGACCTCTTTTGAAACGGCCGGCAAACTCTTGGGGGCGGATGTGACCAATTTCTCCGTAGCCCAGAGCAGCGTCAACAAAGGAGAAAGCCTCTATGATACGGCCAAGACGCTGCAGGCCATGAGGATTGACCTGGTGGTGATCAGGCACGCCAGTGCCGGCGCGGCCGCTTTTCTGGCAGAACAGCTCAAGGCGGGTGTGATCAACGGCGGGGACGGGGCGCATGCCCATCCCACCCAGGCTTTGCTGGATTTTTTCACTCTCAAAGAACGGCTGGGGGAGATTGCCGGGAAGAAAGTCGTGATCGTCGGCGATATTCTCCACTCGCGGGTGGCCCGCAGCAACGTGTTGGGCCTGAAAAAACTCGGGGCGGAGGTGGTGCTGGTGGGGCCGCCGACTTTACTCCCGCCGGAGATGGGCTACTTGGGGGTCAAGCTCTCCTACGATCTGGACCGGGAGTTGCCCGGGGCCGATGCGGTAATGACCCTCCGCCTGCAACTGGAAAGGCAGGAACGGGGCTTGTTCCCGTCCGTCCGTGAGTACCACCGGCTCTACGGGTTAACCAAGGAGCGCCTGGCCAAAACCGGGAAAGCGACCATCGTCATGCACCCCGGACCGCTCAACCGCGGGGTGGAGATCGCCAGCGACCTGGCGGACAGCAACAGCTCGGTGATTGAGGAACAGGTGACCAACGGGGTGGCGGTCCGGATGGCTTTGATCTATCTGCTGATGGGAGGAGGAACGAGCCGTGTTGTGGATTAAAGATGCGCATCTCGTCGATCCGGCCCGCGGGATCTCCGGCCGCGGCAGTCTGCTGGTACGTGAGGGCCGGATTTGCAAGATGGTGGTGGGCGAAGCGTTGACCGCCGAGACGGTCTTGGCGTTGCTGGGTTGTCCGGACCTGGCGGCGGTTACCCAGGTGGACGGGACCGGCAAGTATCTCTTCCCCGGTTTGGTCGATGCCCATGTGCACCTGCGTGAACCGGGACAGGAGGAGAAGGAGGAGATCCGCAGCGGGGCCCGGGCGGCGGTGCGGGGCGGTTTCACCTCCATCCTGGCCATGGCCAATACTGAGCCGGTGATCGACACCCGGCCGCTGGTGGAGTATGTCCGGCTGGCGGGTGAACGGGAGGGTAAAGCCCGGGTCTACCCGGTGGCCGCTGTGACCAAGGGGATGGCCGGGAAGGAGATCACGGAGATGGTGGAACTGAAAGACGGCGGGGCGGTAGCCTTCTCCGACGACGGCAAAGGGATCCAGAACGCGGAGACCTTCCGGTTGGCCTTGGAGTATGCCAAGCTCACCGGCTGCCCGGTGATTAGCCACTGCGAGGACACCAGTTTGGCCGGGGCGGGCGTGATGCGGAAGGGTGAGCACAGTGCCCGGCTGGGCCTCAAAGGGATTCCCGCCAGTGCCGAGAGTGTGATGGTGGCCCGTGATGCCCTGCTGGCCGGGGAGACCGGGAGCCGCCTCCATATCGCCCACGTCTCGACCAAAGAAAGTGTCCAGGTGATTAGGATGGCCAAGAAGGCCGGGGTTGATCTCACGGCCGAGGTCAATCCCCATCATTTACTCTTGGCCGACGAGGATGTGCCGTTGACCAACACTTCATATAAAGTGAACCCGCCGCTGCCCAGCCGGGCGGATCAGGAAGCGTTGCTGGAAGGGCTGTTGGACGGGACCATTGACATGCTGGCCACCGACCATGCACCCCACACCTGGGAGGAGAAGGCCAGGCCTTTTGCGGAGGCGCCCTTTGGAATCAACGGGCTCGAGACGGCTTTGGCCGCGGTCTGGCAGGAACTGGTGGCCAAGGGGAAGCTGACCCCGGAGAAGTTGGTTGAACTGTGGGCGGTCAATCCGGCCCGCCGTTTCGGGTTCACGGGCGGGACCATGGCGGAAGGCAGCCCGGCCGATCTGGTCCTTTTCGATCCGGCGTGGCGGGAACGGGTGACGGCAGAAACCCGGGAGTCCAAAAGCCATAACACGCCGTTTCTCGGCAAGGAACTGCAGGGCTTTCCGGTGATGGTCTGGATCGGCGGCAAGCTGGTCGTGAAGGACCGGAAAGTGCTGGACTGAAAAACGGCTGATCAGGGGCGAACGGGCTTAAACGGGGAAGATAAAACAGGAGGGGCCACGGGCAAGGACGGGACATGCGGTTCCGCCCGAAGAGGATAAAGGACAGGACAAAGGGGGCAAGGCTATGGCATGGTTGATTTTAAAGGACGGGAAAGCCTTTGCCGGCGAGGAGTTTGGTTACTGGCCGGAAACGGACGGTCAGGTCAGCGGCGAGGTTGTTTTTAACACGGCAATGAGCGGTGTGCAGGAGATGATCACCGATCTGTCCTACGCCGGGCAGATTTTGACCTTTACCCAGCCTCAGATCGGAAACTCCGGCTGGCGCCGGGGAGCCGGTGAAGCCGGTAAAGTATTGCTGAAAGGGATTATCCTCCGGGAGCTGGCCACCGGGGCGGGGATACCCGGGGCCGATGGTAGTCTGGAGGAGTTTTGCCTTAAACAAAAAATTCCCGGGCTCAAAGGTGTCGATACCCGGGCGCTGGCCAAGTATCTGCGGCAAAAGGGGACACAGCCGGGGGTGTTGGTGCGCGATTTGGCGGCCGGGCAGCGTTTTTGGGCCGCGCCCGTTCCGGAGGAGAACGGAGCCGCGCCCCATTGGGTCTACCAGGCTACGACCGCGGAGGGCTACTTCATTCCGGGCGCAGGGCCGGTGGTGGCCGTCCTTGATCTGGGTGTGAAACGAAGCCTCCTCCGTTGTCTCCAGCAAAGGGGTTTCTGCCTCCATGTGTTCCCGGCCGGGACACCGGCGGCGGCGATCCTGGAAGTAAAGCCCCGGGGCTTGGTGGTCAGCAGCGGGCCGGGGGATCCGGCGGCGTTGCCGGCGATCCGGACTGAACTCCGGAACCTCAGCGGGCGACTGCCCATCCTCGGGATTGGTTTGGGCCACCAACTGCTGGCGCTGGCGGCGGGGGCCGAGACCTTTAAGCTACCCTTCGGCCACCGGGGCAATAATTATCCGGTACAAAACCTGATCAGTGGCAAAGTGCTGATCACCGCCCAAAACCACGCCTATGCCGTCCGGGCCGAATCGCTAACGGGGACGGGCTTTACGGTGTGGGCTACGAATTTGAACGACGGTACCGTCGAAGGACTTCGCCATACAGAGGATCCGGTCCTCACGGTGCAGTACCAGCCGGAAGCGGCTCCGGGCCCAGCTGTGCACGACGGGGTTTTTGCCTGGTTCGCGGCGGTAGTGGAAGGGAGGATGGACGATGCCGAAAGGGAACTGGCGTAAGGTGTTGGTGATCGGTTCGGGGCCGATCATCATCGGACAGGCCGCCGAGTTCGATTATGCGGGGACGCAGGCCTGCCGGGCGCTTCGGGAAGAAGGGATCGAGACCGTCCTGGTCAACTCCAATCCGGCCACGATCATGACCGACCAGGAGAGTGCCGACAAAGTATATATCGAACCGTTAACTTTGGAGTTTTTGGAACGGATCATCGAGAAGGAGCGGCCGGACGGGCTCTTGCCGACGATGGGCGGGCAGACCGGTTTAAACCTTGCTTTTCAGTTGGCCAAGGTCGGGGTGCTGTCCCGTTGCGGGGTCACTCTGCTCGGGACGCCACTGGACAGTATCGGGCGGGCCGAAGACCGGGAGGAGTTTCGGGCGCTGCTGAAAGAGTTGAACGAACCATTTCCGGAAAGCACGATCGTGGCGGAGGTGGCGGAGGCCTTGGTCTTTGCTGAAGCCATTGGCTATCCGGTGATTGTCCGGCCCGCGTTTACCCTGGGGGGAACCGGGGGCGGCATCGCCCGGAACGCGGAGGAATTGCGCCAGATTGCCGAAAATGGCCTTAATGCCAGCATGATCCGGCAGATTCTGGTGGAAAAAAGCGTGGCCGGCTGGCGGGAGATTGAGTTTGAAGTCTTGCGCGACCGTGCGGGGAACAGCATTGCCGTCTGTCATATGGAGAACGTGGATCCGGTGGGGGTCCACACAGGCGACAGCATTGTGGTGGCTCCCTGCCAGACCCTGACCGACCAGGAACTTCAGTGTCTGCGGGGGTCGGCGTTGAAGATCGTCGAGGCGTTGGGGATTGCCGGCGGGTGTAATGTCCAGTTTGCCCTCCACCCGGAGAAGATGGAGTATGTGGTGATCGAGGTTAATCCGCGCCTTAGCCGCTCCAGCGCCTTGGCCTCCAAAGCAACGGGTTATCCCATTGCGAAAGTGGCGGCGAAGATTGCCATCGGTTACACCCTGGCGGAGTTGAAGAACGCAGTCACCGGCCATACCAGCGCCTGTACGGAGCCGGCCTTGGATTACGTGGTGGTCAAGATTCCGCGCTGGCCCTTTGACAAGTTCTCCGATGCCGACCGGATGCTTGGCACCCAGATGAAGTCCACCGGCGAAGTGATGGGTCTGGGGCGCAACCTGGAGACGGCGCTTAATAAAGCTCTTCGTTCCCTGGAGATGAAGGCCTTTGGCCTGCTCGATCCGGCGCTGGAAAACTTAAGCGACGCCGACCTGGAAGCCCGGTGCCGGCGGCCGGCCGATGACCATCTCTTCATTATCGCGGAGGCCTTCCGGC
Organism: Bacillota bacterium; assembly: GCA_012521315.1. Lineage (GTDB taxonomy): Bacteria > Bacillota > UBA4882 > UBA10575 > UBA10575 > Capillibacterium. Next base: position 2,270 of record JAAYMP010000010.1, on the reverse strand, counting down.
GGGGCTGGAGCGTGGCCCGCGTCGCCGGCCTGACCCAGTGGCATCCCTTCTTTCTACAGAAGATCCAAGGGATCATCGCCCAGGCGGCAGAGCTGAAGGCCAACTCCTTCAGCCTTGCCACCCTGAAAGAGGCGAAACGGCTGGGCTTTGCCGACCGGGAAGTGGCCCGGTTGTGGGGGACCACCGAAGAGGAGGTCTATGCTTTCCGGATGAAGCATGGCCTGCGGCCGGTCTTTAAGATGGTTGATACCAGCGCCGGTGAGTACGAAGCGACCACCCCCTACTTTTACTCCAGTTACGACCAGGAGGATGAGGGGGAGGTCAGCACCCGCCGCAAGGTGGTCGTCCTGGGCTCCGGGCCGATCCGGATCGGGCAGGGGATTGAGTTTGACTACTGTTCGGTCCATGCCGTGAAGGCGCTGCGCCGGGCCGGCGTGGAGAGTATCATTATTAACAACAACCCGGAGACGGTTTCGACCGATTTTGATACGGCCGACCGGCTGTATTTCGAACCGCTCACCCTGGAGGATGTCTGCGCCGTACTTGAGAAGGAGAAACCGGAGGGGGTCATCGTCCAGTTTGGCGGCCAGACGGCGCTGGGGCTCTGTAAAGGACTGGCCGCCCGGGGGTATAAGATCCTGGGGACGGCGGTGGAGGATATCGACCGGGCCGAAGAACGGGGCCTTTTCGACCGGGTCCTGCAGGAGATCGGCGCCCGGCGGCCGCGGGGCGGCTGCGTTTCCACGGTGGCCGAAGGGGAGCGGCTGGCCGGGGAGTTGGGTTATCCTTTAATGGTCCGCCCCTCCTATGTCCTGGGTGGCCGGGCGATGCAGATCGTGTACGACCAGGCGCAACTGCGTACGGTTTTAGCCCAGGCCCTGCAGGAGTTCCCCAACCAGCAAATCTGGATCGACCAGTACCTCTTGGGGAAAGAGGTGGAGGTGGACGCCATTGCCGACGGGGAGACGGTTTGCCTTCCCGGGATCATGGAGCATCTGGAACGGGCCGGGATCCACTCCGGCGATTCGATCGCGGTTTACCCGCCCCGGCGGGTGCCGGCGGAACAGCAAGCGGCCATTACTGAGCTGACCACGGCCATCGCCCGGAGCTTGCGGATAAAAGGGCTGTTGAATATCCAGTATGTCATCTACCAAGACCAGGTCTACGTCTTGGAGGTGAACCCCCGTTCCAGCCGGACGGTGCCGTTCATGAGCAAGGTGACCGGACTGCCCATCGTCGACCTGGCAACCCGGGTCATGCTGGGGGAAAGCCTGCCGGCGCTAGGGATGGCGCCTGGGTTGCGGCCGGCTGGGGACAAGGTGGCGGTCAAGGTTCCGGTCTTTTCCTTCTCCAAGCTGCAGAAGGTCGAACCTTCGCTGGGGCCGGAGATGAAATCCACCGGCGAAGTGATGGGCATCGACTACCAGTACGCGAAGGCGCTCTACAAAGCGTTACTGGCCGCCGGGATGCGGATGTCGGTCCACGGTACCATGCTTGCTACCCTGGCTGACCGGGACAAGGCCGAAGGGGTTGAACTGGTCCGCCGCTTCCATAACCTTGGCTTCCGGCTGGTGGCGACCGAGGGAACGGCGAAAGCCCTCCGCCAAGCGGGACTTGAGGTGACCACGGTGGCGAAACTGCACACCGGTTCGACGGAGATCCGGGACCAGATCCGCCAGGGGCAGGTCCAGTGTGTGCTGAACACGACCACCCACGGCCGGAAGACGGCCACTGATGGTTTCGCCATCCGCCGGGCGGCGGTGGAACAGGGGATTCCCTGCTTTACCAGTCTGGATACGGCGGCGGCGTGGTTGCAAGTGATGGAGGAGACCGTGCCGAGTTTGATTTTGCTGTGAGTGGTGGTTTGAGTAATAAGGATAGAGCAGGGCTTTCATATTGCCGGATTGTTGGCAGGCGGCGTGATCAGCGGCGCATAGCAGCGTTGCTCAGTGCGGGCGGTGCTCGATATACATTAGTATTATCTGCGCTCCGTCCTCCTTTGCGCCTTGCTCTGCTGGCTGCTGACGCCGCGAGACGAATCTGCGGGTAAAGTTGCCAACAATCCGGCAAGGTGCCCCCGGCGCACTGGGGTAGAGCGCCGGACTTGGGCTGAGGTGCTTTTAGTTTAGATGATCGTTCGATATAGTTCTTACTATCTGTAAAAGCATTATAGTAAGTGAGCAACGAGCGACGAGTCAGATTGATTAAAAAAGAAATTGGGTGATCGTTTTGCTTCACCGGGAGACGGTGCTTGAAAACCGGAGTTTAGG
>JAAYMP010000127.1 GCA_012521315.1 Bacillota bacterium | reverse complement strand
GGCCTCGTTCTTGCGGAGCAGTCCATGGTCAACAAAGATGCAGGTTAAACGGTCACCGATGGCTTGATGAACTAAAACGGCCGCGACCGAACTGTCAACCCCTCCGGAAAGCGCACAGACCGCCTGTTCGTTTTCCCCGACGGTTTGCCGGATTTGGGCGATCGTGTTTTCAATGAAGGCTTCCATCGTCCAAGTCCCGGACAAGGCGGCCGCTTTAAAGAGGAAGTTGGCGAGAAGTTCCTTTCCCTGCGTGGTGTGGACGACTTCCGGATGAAACTGGACGGCATAAAGGTTGGCCTCGGGATTGCTCATGGCGGCGATGGGTGTATTGCCGGTGGTGGCGGTTACCGTAAAGCCGGGAGGGACCCCTTTTACAAGGTCGCTGTGGCTCATCCAGACGGTCATCTCTTGGGGCAAGCCGGCAAAGAGTTGGTTTTCCTCTTTGACCAGTAAAGACGTTTTGCCGTATTCGCGCTTCTCCGCCGCCTCGACCACGCCACCCAGATCTTTCGCCATTAATTGCATACCGTAACAGATGCCGAGGATCGGGAGACCCAGCCGGTAAAGGCGGGGATCGACCGCCGGGGCGCCGAGTTCATAGACACTCCTGGCTCCGCCCGAGAAGATCAGGGCCCGGGGATTGATCTTTTTGATCTGTTCATAGGTTGCATTATAGGGGATAATTTCACAATAAACTTGCAGTTCGCGGATGCGGCGGGCAATCAGTTGCGTATACTGTCCGCCGAAATCGAGAATTAACACTAATTCTTGTGTCACCTTGATCCTCCTTATATTTAAAATAAAATCGAGTTAAGTTTGCCGAAGATAAAGCCATGCCAAGGCCGGGGTAGCGGTTCTGAAACATGACTCTTTTTTTCCCCAAAAAGTAGATTATTCCTACCTCCGGCTCAAAGTTTTACATTAGTTTTTCGATGGGTAATTGGGCTTGATGCTATTATTTGGTTGACCCACTGGGAATATAACTTTGCCAATCGTATACCTATACGTCCTTGTTCTGTGCAGGGAGGTGTGATAAGATAATTTATGGACACTTGCCGGAAAGCTTTGGTAATAATGCGGAAAAGGACAATGATGCAATTTGATGAAAAAATCTAGAATTTTTGATGTTCACACCCATATCTTCCCTGACAAAATTGCCCAAAAGGCCGTCGAGAATATCGGAAGGTATTACCATATCGATATGTACGAAAATGGTACCATTGACGCCTTGCTGGAAAGCAGCCGGCAACTTGGCGTCGACCGTTGTCTGGTTCATTCCTCCGCGACCCATGTGGAGCAGGTGACGGCCATCAACAATTACATTGCGGACGTTGTCAAAAGCCACAGCAACCTGGTGGGTTTTGGTACTTTACATTTTGACCTTGACGATGTTGATGCCGAGGTGGAGAGGATCATCGGCTTGGGTTTAAAAGGGATCAAACTGCACCCCGAATTTCAACATTTTATCATCGACGAACCCGCCATGATGCCGGTTTACAAAGGCATCGCCGGTAAGCTCCCCCTTCTAATCCATGTGGGGGACCCGTACCGGGACTCTTCAAGCCCTCTCCGTCTTGCCCGTGTTCTTGACAAGTTCCCCGATCTGGTTGTTATCGCTGCCCATTTCGGAGGTTACCGGATGTGGGAGGATTC
>JAAYMP010000126.1 GCA_012521315.1 Bacillota bacterium | reverse complement strand
TTGGAGGTTTTGGCGAAAACCATGACGCCGCCCACCGGCCGGTCCAGGCGGTGGACCAAGCCGAGATAGACCCGGCCCGGTTTTCCGTACCGCACTTTGAGGTCTTCCTTCAGGAGGGAGAGGAGGTCCGGATCACCGGAGCGATCCTTTTGGGTCGGGATATTCACTGGTTTCTCAACCACCAAAAGATGGTTGTCCTCGTAGAGCAGGGGAATCGGCGGCCGGTTCATTCGTCCGCCTCCCAGCGCCCCGTGGCCCCGCAGGGGAGGACCAGGCCGGAACGGGCGATCGGGAGCCCGACTTCATCGGCGGTAACCGTGCCGCCGTATCGCTTTTTCATGGCGAGGGTCAGGATGTTCCGGAGCACGGTGGGGGCCAAACCGGTTGTGTAGGAGTTGATCAGGAAAAAGAGGGGTTCCGGGGCGAGCACCTGCCGGCAGAGGTCGATCAGGTTAAACAGCTCGTCTTCGATCTTCCAGAGCTCCCCGTTGGGCCCCCGCCCGTAAGAAGGAGGGTCCATGATAATGGCTTCGTATTGGCGGCCCCGGCGGATCTCCCTTTGCACAAACTTGACGACGTCATCAACGATCCAACGGACCCGGCGGTCGGCCAAACCGGACAACATGAGGTTTTCTTTGGCCCAGGTCACCATCCCTTTCGCCGCGTCGACATGGCATACTTCATCCGCGCCGGCATAGGCCGCGGCGAGGCTGGCACCGCCGGTATAGGCGAATAAATTTAAGACCCGGACGGGGCTTCGGCGCCCCTTAATTTTATTGATGATCCATTGCCAGTTGACCGCTTGTTCCGGAAATAACCCCGTATGTTTGAAACCCATCGGTTTGACATAAAACTTCAGATCGCCGTAGGCGATCGCCCATTTCTCCGGGAGCGGCCGAAAATACTCCCAAGAACCACCGCCGCTTTTGCTCCGGTGGTAGCGGGCGTGGACCTGGTCCCAACGCTTGTCTTTATTGACGGGCGGCCAGATGACCTGGGGATCGGGGCGTCTTAAGATGTATTCTCCCCAGCGTTCCAGCTTTTCACCATCTCCGGTATCGAGCAGTTCATAATCGGTCCAATCGTCAACCAGAAACATAAACGTTTACCCCTTCCTCTTCCGGTCTAGATCGATCGTCTTTTGCCTTGGATGATTCCCCCCAGCCGGCAAGGTAAGCGCAAGAGCGGCCATGGAAAAGCTTATCTCTCCTGCTAATATATTGTTGAAGCGATACCGCTAATAAGTATAACATAAAAACCTGGTTTTGACCTCATTCTGCCGGAGAGAGGGGCCGCGTTTTGCGGCGTATTACAAGAGGATGGCCAAACTTTGGTAAGGGGTCTTGACAGCGAAGCAAGGCTAATTTAAAATAACAAATAAATAGTTGCTTAATCGTTTGGGGTGATCACATGGTCGAGAAGGATCCATCCCTTTGTGATGTTTTTTCTCCATCGGCACTGGATTTTACCTTCCTCCGGGCGAAAGCGGCGGAGGTGGCCGGTTTGGCCGAGGTCTTTAAGGTCCTGGGGGACGAGACCCGGACGAAGATCGTTTATCTCCTGGCCGAGCGGCCGCTCTGCGTCTGCGATCTGGCGGAGATCCTGGAGATGACCCTGCCCGCCATCTCCCACCATCTCCGGTTGCTCCGCGCGATGCGCCTGGTCAAATACGTCCGGGAAGGGAAGATGGTCTACTATTCCCTGGATGACCACCACATCATGAACCTAATCAGGGAAGCGCAAGAGCATTTGCTGGAAGAAAAGACGTAAAAGAAAAGAAAGAAGGGAGAAAGTGCGTTATACTTTAGAGGGTTTGGACTGCGCAAATTGTGCGGCCAAGATCGAACGCGAACTGCAGAAGATCCCCGGACTGGAAAACGTCAAGGTGAATTTCGCAACGAAAAAAATTGAACTCCCGGAAGGGCTCTTTACGGTTGCCCAGGAGACCATCGCCCGGCTTGAACCGGAGGTTAGCTTAAGAAAAGACCAGGACGATGGGGACGCTTCCTCCAAAGAGGTTCCTCTCCCGTTATTGGTCTCCGCTCTCCTTTTTTTACTTGGGTTTATCTTTAACGAACAGCTGCATAATACGCCTTTTTCCTGGCTGGAATACTTGGTTTTGCTGTCTTCTTACGCCCTTGTGGGTTGGCCCGTGATCACCCGTGCCCTGCGGAATCTGGTCCGCGGCAATGTTTTTGACGAAAACTTCCTGATGACCCTGGCCACCGCCGGGGCGATTGCCATCCACCAATTACCGGAAGCCGCCGGAGTGATGCTCTTTTACGCCGTCGGCGAGTATTTTCAGGAGAAAGCGGTTAACCGTTCCCGCCGCTCGATCCAGGCCCTCTTGAATATTCAACCGGAATACGCCAACTTTAAGGAGAACGGAACAACCCGCCGGGTCCGGCCGGACGAAGTGGCGGTGGGGCAGACCATCGTGGTGAAGCCGGGGGAGAGGGTGCCCCTGGACGGAGAAGTGGCGGCGGGAACATCCTTTGTTGACACTTCCGCCTTAACCGGCGAAACGACCCCGCGGAAGCTGGAGCCGGGAGACCCGATCCTTGCCGGGATGGTCAACGGCGAGGGATTGCTCACGGTTACAGTGACAAAACCTTACGAAGATTCCTCGGTGGCACGGATTTTGGATCTGGTGGAGAAAGCCGGGGAAAGAAAAGCCCCGACCGAACAGTATATCACGGCCTTTGCCCGGTACTACACGCCCCTGGTGGTGGCGGCGGCGGTGCTTATTGCAGTGGTGCCCCCGCTCTTGATCCCGGGCGCGACCTTCAACGACTGGCTCTACCGGGCTCTGGTCTTGCTGGTCATCTCCTGCCCTTGTGCGCTGGTGGTCTCGATTCCCCTGGTGTATTTCGGCGGGATCGGCGGCGCCTCCCGCCACGGCATTCTGGTTAAAGGGGCCAATTATCTGGATGCGTTGGCCGATGCCCATACGGTGGTCTTTGATAAGACCGGTACTCTGACCAAAGGCGTCTTCCGGGTGACGGAGGTGACGGCGCGGAACGGTTTCACCCCGGAGGAGGTGCTGACGGCGGCGGCTTGGGCGGAGGTGTTTTCGAACCACCCGATCGCCCATTCGCTGCGCGAGGCTTATGACCGGGCAATCCCAACCGATCTGGTCCATGATTACCGGGAGATCCCCGCCCACGGGATTAGCGCGGTCGTTGCCGGGAAGCATGTTTTGGCGGGCAATGACCGCCTGATGCACCGGGAAGCGATTGACCACGAGGACTGCGAGGTCCAGGGGACCGTTGTTTATGTGGCGGTGGAACGGGAGTATGCCGGTTATATTGTCATCGCCGACGAGCTCCGGGAGGATGCCAAAGCGGCGGTGGAAGGCCTGAAAGCTTTGGGTGTCCAAAAGGTGTTGATGCTGACCGGGGACGACACCACCGTGGCGGCGCGGGTAGCCGCCCAACTGGAAGTGGATGATTTTAAGGCCGAACTGTTACCTGAAGACAAGGTGACCTGTCTTGAGGAGTTCATGGCGGGGTTGCCCAACCGGAAACAGCAAAAGCTGGTCTTTGTGGGGGACGGGGTGAACGATGCCCCGGTTATCACCCGGGCTGATATCGGGGTGGCCATGGGCGGACTGGGGAGCGATGCCGCCATCGAAGCCGCCGATGTAGTCCTGCTGGAGGATGCCCCCGCCAAACTGGTCCGGGCCATCGAAATTGCCCGGTGGACCAAGAAGCTTATCCGGCAGAACATCGCCTTGGCGTTGGCGGTAAAAACCTTCTTCTTCATCCAGGGTTCCTTCGGGGTGGCTTCGATCTGGGAAGCCGTCTTTGCCGACGTGGGTGTGACTTTGCTGGCGGTGATGAATGCCTCCCGGACGCTGCGTTTTGGCCGTCGCCACCACCAGCACCAGACGACGGCGAGCGCGTACCATTAAATCTTTTGCTTGCCCGGAAAAGGAAAACAGTTTATGATAAAAGAGAGCAGCGGCTCAACATGCTGCTTTCTTTTTTTTAACGAAGGAGAGGCTTAAGTCAAGATTCAATGTCAGCTTCGGTAGGATTGGCCGAAGAAGAACAGTATATATATGGTCTTAAGCAGTTTAGGACTGGTTGGCCCGGGGGAAAGGCCAGTTTGGACCCGGCCAGTTTTAAAGGGGGAATTTGTGCCATGGCGACTTTAATTCTTGTGTTAAAATCGCTGTTTTTAGGGATTGTGGAGGGGGTCACCGAATTCCTGCCGGTCTCTTCCACCGGACATCTGGTCATTGCCGAGAAGCTGATTGGTTTTCGGGGCGATAGCCCGCATTATGTCGAGATGTACACTTACGTGATCCAACTGGGGGCCATCCTCGCGGTGGTGGTCTTGTATTGGGACAAAATCAAGGAGACACTGGCAAAATTTTTCCCCCGCCAAGGTGGGTTTGGCCGATCGGGTTTGAAATTTTGGCTCACGATTTTGGTGGCCTGTCTTCCCGGTGGTGTTTTGGGGATTCTCTTTGATGATCTGGCTGAACAGTATCTGTTTGCGCCGGTCCCGGTGGCCATAGCCCTGTTCGGCGGCGGTCTTTTGATGCTTTATGCGGAGAAACGCTTGCGCCATAACCGGGTGCAGGGTGACCTCTGGGCTATCTCCCTGCGGCAAGCGTGGACCATTGGTTTGTTCCAGTGCCTGGCGATCATCCCGGGGGTCTCCCGTTCGGCGTCGACGATCATCGGGGGTTGGGTCGCCGGGCTGACCACGGTGGCAGCCACTGAATTCTCCTTTTTCTTGGCGATCCCAGTGATGGTGGGGATGAGTATCTTGAAGATCGCCAAATTGGGCGGGTTCGGACTCCTATCCACAGGGGAATTCCTTTCCTTAGGAGTTGGATTTGTGGTCTCTTTTCTGGTGGCGTTGGCCGTGGTGGACGGGTTTATTGCCTACCTCAAGAAAAAACCGATGCGCATCTTTGCCTTTTACCGGCTGGTCTTTGCGGTGATTGTGCTCGGGGCCGGCCTGGCCGGGTTATTCTGAAACCGGCCGGGTAAATTAACCCGGGCGCACGCTCCTAGTCTTTTCAGGAGGAGAAGAACTTGGAGGGAAGTAAAGAGAGTACAAAAGGGGTATTTGCCGAGGGGAATTTTTACCGCCGCATGCTGACTCTAGCCATTCCGGTGGCCATCCAAAATTTTATCGGTTCGTTTTTAAACATGGTCGATACGGTGATGGTGGGCCAACTGGGGGAGACGGCGATTGCGGCGGTGGGCATCGCCAACCAGTATTTTTTCATTTTTATGATGTTCCTGATCGGCTTAAGCGCCGGCTGTTCGGTCTTTATCGCCCAGTTTTGGGGGACGCAGGATCTGAAGAATATCCGGCGGATCCTCGGGGTTGGGCTGGGATCGGCCTTAGTGATCTCCGCCGTGTTTATGGTGGGCGGTCTTCTTTTTCCCCGCCAGATTATTATGGTTTTTAATCATGACCCGCAAGTTCTGGCGGAGGGCAGCCGGTATTTACAGATTGTCCTCGGCGGTTATCTTTTTTCCGGAATTACTTTTATTTACGTCTTTGCCTTGCGGTCCGTCGGTAACACCCTGCTTCCCATGGCTATTAGCACGGTGGCGTTGTTTTGTAATGTTTTTTTCAATTATATGTTGATCTTCGGGAAATTTGGCGCCCCGGCCCTGGGGGTGGCCGGCGCGGCGGTGGCGACGGTGATTGCCCGCGTTGTGGAGAGCAGCGTCTTGCTGGCGGTTGTTTACGGGCGGCGTACGGTGCTGGCAGCTACCCTCAGTGAATTGCTGGATTTTGACTTCAGCTTTCTCCGAAAAGCTTACCGGACGATCTTGCTGGTGCTGCTCAATGAGATCTGTTGGGGGATGGCCAGTCTGGTCTATGCGGTTGTTTACGGCCGGATGGGGACCCAAGCCGTTGCCACCATCCAGATCGTCAACACCATTACCAACCTTTTCATGGTGGTGATCTTCGGGTTGTCCAGCGCGGCGGCGGTGATGATCGGCAACCGGATCGGGGCTGGAGATATAAAAGAGGCCAAGGCTGACGCCCAAAGGTTTTCCGTTTTGGGGGTGGCCGTGGGGGTTGCTTTGGGTCTCTTGTTGGCGGTGTCTTCGCCCTATCTCCTCAAGGCGTTCAAGGTCTCGCCCATGGTCCGGCATTCGACCCAGACGATCATCTATATCGTGGCCGTCGTCTTTTTTATCCGGATCTACAACATCATCGCGATTGTTGGGATTTTGCGGGGTGGGGGCGATGCGCGAAGCTCGTTCCTGCTCGAAGGGTTTACCATGTGGTTTATCGGGGTTCCCTTGACCGTTGTGGGCGCCTTTGCGCTAAGGCTTCCGGTTCAGCTTGTCTATGCCTTGAGTCTTGGGGAGGAGTTGAGCAAGGCTCTTCTGTGTCTGTGGCGCCTGCGTTCGGGCCGGTGGATCCACAACGTGACCCACCGTTTTGGGAGCGGGTGAGTTGGGTATAACGCTATGTAAAAGATTGAAATTGATTTCGATGCGGTGTGTTCCTTAAACAGCCACCGACCCAAACTTGACCGATTGAAAACAAGTTTGGCACCTGGTGGCTTTTTATTTTCTTTGGTTTTGTCTGTTTATTGTACATAATAACTGGATTATAAGAACTGCGGCGGAATCAAGTATGGAAAAACTTTTGCCTGCAGTTGAAGGAGATCAGAAAGATGGAACCCGAAGAATGGAACGCCTTTGTCCAAGAATTGGTGGTGGAGGCCGACCGTTTTTTGGGAATGGACTAAATCCATTTGAACCAATAGGTGCCTATGTTTATAGCGGGAAGGGCTGTCCGGAAGACAGCCCTTCCTTTCTAATGGCGTCCATAACGGCTTACTTGCTAAAGAATCGCCTATCCGGTTAGCGCTTCCACCACCAAGTGGTAAAAATCCAAAGCCCGGTGAAGGACAGCCCCCGGAAGCGCTTGGGTTGGTTGTTCACACCGACGACGGACAGTAGATCCAAAACAAGGTCGGGAGAACAACCGGAGCTATTTCATAAAGAACTACTACCCGGCAACGAATAAAGAGAAGTCAGCGCCGGATTGGGGTCCCGGAAAAGGCTTCTGGCCACTTCATTGGCTTCGTAAAAAGCGCACGTGGCGTCGCGGGGTTCTTTGGCGTCGCCGATCACATAAACCGGGGCCACCGCTTTTAACTCGTCTTCCAGCGGATTGACGCTTTGGACGCCGACGGCAATGACGACATCATCGGCGGGGATTACGGTGCCCTTTTGGTCATCAAGTTCCACACCTTGGGCGGTGATCCTTTTTACTTTGGTCTTGACCCGGATGTCGACTTTGTACTGCTGAAGACTTTCTTTTAAAAACTGTTTCCGGGCCGGCCCGAGGGTACGGGCTATCTCATCCATCACCTCGATGACGGTCACCTTTTTCCCCATTTCGGCGAGGAATTCGGCGGTCTCCACCCCGGTGGTTCCGCCGCCGATCACGACGACCTTCTCGCCGACCGAGGCGGGGTTATCCAGCACCTCGGGGGCAAAGTGGACGTGCGGTTGGTCGATCCCGTCGATCGGCGGTTTGATCGGTTTTGAACCGGTGGCGATGATGATCGCGTCGGGTTTTTCCGCGGCAACATTGGCCTTGGTGGCGGGGGTGTTCAGGCGAACGTCGATCCTACTCAGGTCCAGTTGTTTAATCAGCCATTTCACATCGCCGGCGATCTCGCATTTTTTCGGCGGAATACCGGCGAGACGCCATTGACCACCCAGTTTGTCGCCGGCTTCAAAGAGGACCACATCACAACCGCGGTCTTTAACGATCCGGGCCGCCTCCATGCCGGCCGGGCCCCCGCCGACCACGACCACTTTCCGTTTTGTGGTGACCGGTTCAAAGGTGAAGATTTCCTCCCGTCCGCAGGCCGGATTCAAGGTGCAGCTGGCGTGTTTGCCTTCCATTAACATCCGGTCGACACACCCCTGGTTGCAGGCGATACAATGGCGCATCTTCTCATACTGCCCGTTTTGGACCTTGTTTGGCCAGGCCGGGTCGGTGAGGAGGCTGCGCCCGACGGCAATGAAATCGGCCTTTCCTTGGGCGAGAATCTCCTCGGCCAGGAAGGGATCGTTGATCCGGCCGACTGTGATCACCGGCACGGGGACGACCTTCTTCACCTCGGCGGCGGCCCAAACATTGAAGCCCCGGTCCAAATCCATCGGCGGCACGGTGTAGCGCAGGCTTTCGTACAGGCCAACCGAAACGTGGATGGCGTCGACACCGTTCTGGACCAGGATCGGGGCGATTTTTTTCGTATCTTCGATCGTCAAACCGTTATTGACCCGTTCCTCACCGCTTAAACGGTAAATGACCGGGTAATCGGGGCCGACTTTTTCCCGGACGCTGGCGATGACCTCCAGCGGGAAACGGGCCCGGTTTTCCATGCTGCCGCCATATTCGTCGGTGCGGCGGTTGGAATAGGGGGACATAAACTGGGCCAGCAGGTAGCCGTGGGCGCCATGGAGTTCGACGCAGTCAAACCCGGCCTCTTTGGCCCGGCGGGCCGCATTGCCGAAACTCTCGACGATGTCCTGGATCATCTCCCGGTCCATCACCGTCGGTTCCTCTTGGCAGACGGGGCAGGGGACGGGGGACGGGCCAATGATCGGGAGGCCGGTGACCCGGGAGTTGGTTTGCCGGCCGGCGTGCCAGAGCTGGATACAGGCTTTTGCCCCGCCTTCGTGAATCACATCGGCCAGCCGTTTGAGGCCGGGAATAAAGCGATCATCCCAGATGGCCGGGCTCATTCCGCCGGTGGTGGGATGGACGGCGACGATCTCCACGGTGATCATCCCGGTACCGCCCGCCGCACGGACCCGGTGGTAATGATAAAGTTGGTCGGAGACGGTTCCGTCCGGGTTTGCCATCCCCGTACCCATGGCGGGCATGATTAAACGGTTTTTGATCTCTAAACCGCCGATCTTGGCCGGACTGAAGAGGGTTGGGAAAGTACTCACTTCATATCTCCTTTCATTGTGGATCGGGTTTGCCTATAGTCTTTCCCCGGCGTGGTAAGAAAAAACAGGTTCACACCATTGTCCGTCAAAAGGAGATTGAAGGGCTGGCGGGCCAATTTCACCGTTGAGGATCAGCGGGAAATGGATTATAATAAGTCGGAGTTACGTAAAGCGTTGAACATGGCGTCTTCGACCAACTTGTAAGGGTCAAACTCATTCAGGTCCAAACGGATGCCTCCCTCGCCGGCTTTCACCCGGTTGGTCAACTTCGAAGCACCGTTGCTCTGCCCAAAGTAGAGGATCTGGTCCATCGCTAAATCCTTCAGAGTATAAATGAGCGTCAGCGAGCAGGAAGAGGTGACTTCGACCGCGACCCGGCCCGGTTCGAGCTCCAGGGTAGGCCGGGGTTCGTTGACGATAATATCGGTCAACTTGATGGTGAGGAGATAATCCAAACCCAATTCATCCCGGCAATAGTCCTCCAGCATCCGGTTGGAGTATGTACTGGCGTCCATTAAGAGTTTGGGGTTGATGACTTGAAGTTCAAAGCGTCTACTGATGTGGTTAATCAGTCTGGTTTCGAGGCTCCGTTCGTAGGTGTAGGGCTCCGTCTCCAAAATGAGGCCGAGCCGTTCGCCGGCAAACCGGCGGAGGATGCCCTCCTCAAACTCACAGCCGGCGGCCAGGAAGAGGGCGAGAACCAGTAGGGACAAGACCCGGGGCCAACGTTTATGCATCCGATCACCGCCTGTCCTCATGATTAAATGGCTTGATGCTATTATAGCGTACGTTCCGGTAAAATTAAATGAAATGTTTTGCCGCTAGAGACGTTATAAATATTAATGAAGCCTGATCAAGAGGGGTGAATGAAGGTTGAATGTGGCTTTTTACCTTACACCGAAAGAAGAAGTGGTTTGGATTGCGGAAGATTCCACCATGCGGCAGGCTTTGGAAAAGATGGAGTACCACCGCTATACCGCGATGCCGTTGGTTAATAAAGAGGGTAAGTATGTGGGGACCATTACCGAAGGAGATCTCCTGTGGCGCTTGAAACGGAGTCCGGAATTGAGTTTCAAAGATCTTGAAAAGATCCGGATCAAGGATATTCCCCGCCACCAAAAGAACGAAGCCGTTTCCATCAATGCCCAGATTGAAGAGTTAATTCCTTTGGCGGTCAATCAGAATTTTATTCCGGTCGTCGACGACCAGCAGAACTTCATCGGAATCGTCAAAAGAAGCACGATCATTGATTATTTATATAAACGCCTGACCGCTTCCATTGGCGTTAAACCTTAAGCCGGCCGGGGATGGTAAGCCCGCCGTTTGGCGATCAAGAAGGACGATAATATTACCGAGAAGAGTATGACCAACAAGTGGTGAAGGAATTTGGACCAAAACAGCATAATGCCCAAATACTATCGTTTAAAGGAATACCTGAAGGAGCAGATGAAACGGGGAGCAATTGCCCCGGGGCATCAACTGCCTTCCGAAAACATGCTGGCGGACCAGTTCAAGATCAGTCGCCACACCGTACGGAAGGCTTTGAACGATTTGGAACATGAAGGCATGATCTACCGCGAACAAGGAAGGGGGACCTTTTGTGCCTTTCCGGCCACGGCCAAGGGTCAAACAGTGGCGGTCGTAACCACTTACATCTCCGAGTATATTTTCCCGGCCGTCATTAGGGGGATCGAAGAGGTGCTCAGTGCCGCCGGCTGCTTGCTGCTGCTGGCCTCGACCGGGAATGCGAAAAGCAAGGAAGCCACCTGTTTGGAGAACTTGTTACAGCATAAGATCGCCGGCTTAATTATTGAACCGACGCAAAGTGCGCGGGAGAATGAGAATCTTGCTTACTACCGGGAGTTGGAAAACCGGGGTATACCCTACTTGATGTTGCATGCCTACTACCCGGAGTTGAATCCGGCTTATATCATCATGGATGACGAAAAGGGCGGTTACCTGGCCACCCAACATCTGCTCCAGCTTGGACACCGGCGGATTGCCGGTCTTTTTAAAGCCGATGATTTACAAGGGCTTAAAAGGCAGGCCGGGTATTTAAAAGCCTTACGGGACTATGGGATCGCGCCGGCCCCGGCGTTAATTGGCGCCTATGAAACGGAAGAACTCTATTCCTATCCCGACCAATTTGTCCGCGCCATCTTGAAACAATCCCCGCCACCGACCGCGATGGTCTGTTACAACGACCAGGTAGCATTATTTGTGCTTGAAGCGTTGCGGGAAGAGGGGATTAAAGTCCCGGCAGACTTTTCCTTGATCAGTTTTGATGATTCCAGCTTGGCGGTGGCTTCGGAGGTCAAATTGAGCGGCATCAGGCATCCAAAGGTGAGCATGGGCCACCAGGCGGCGCGTTTAATCCTGGATATGCTGGCGGACAAAACATATAAGCCACGTTTTATTTACCAGCCCGAGCTGATTCTCCGCGCTTCCTGCGGGAAAAATCGTGATTTGAAAAGAAGGAATTAGGGTGCCCGAGGGGTATTATTTACTTTAGTAAGTTGTCTGCACAACTTTGTAAAATTTAACAAGGTAATTCATATCCGCACTTGTACGTACAAGTTGAGTTCGATTCGATTCTTGCCACCGGGATTTGGTTTCGAAAAGGAGGGGGTAATGGAGGGAACGGCAAAGCTTAAAGCAGAGCGGAGAAGGATGAAAAGAATTGCCAAAAGAGGACAGGAGGGGATAAACAGATGGCAACTTTGGGTATGATCGTCGGTAACCGTAATTTTTTCCCGTCGGAGCTGGCGGAGGAAGGCCGGGGCCGGGTTCTGAAGGTTTTGGCCGGCTTAGGGGTTGAGGTGATCTGTCTTACTCCGGAGGATACCCCGTACGGGACGGTTGAAACTTATGAAGAAGCGAAAAAATGTGCGGCCTTGTTCAAAGCCCATGCGGATAAGATCGATGGGATCTTGGTTACGCTGCCGAACTTCGGCGATGAGCGGGGCGTGGCGGATTCGATCCGGCTCTCCGGGCTTCAGGTTCCGGTGCTGGTCCACGCCTTCCCCGATGAGACGAACGCGATGTCGATCGAGAAGAGACGGGACAGTTTCTGTGGGAAGATGTCGGTCTGTAATAACTTAAAGCAGTATAACATCCCCTACAGCCTGACCCGGTTACATACGGTTGCGCCGGAAGACGAGAGTTTTAAAGCGGATATCCTTAAATTTGTCGCCGTCTGCCGTGTCGTCAATGGTTTGCGCAAAGCCCGTTTCGGGCAGATCGGGGTTCGCCCGGTCAACTTTACAACAGTGCGCTATAGTGAGAAGCTTTTGGAACACAGCGGAATCGCCGTCGAGCCTTACGATCTCTCCGAGATTCTTGGCCAAATCGGCCGCCTGAAAGACGATGAACCGGCGGTTAAAGCGCAAGTGGAGGCGATCAAAGGTTATACCTCCACGGCCGGCGTCAGTGCGGAAGCCCTGACCAAGATGGCGAAGTTCGCCGTTGTGCTCAACCGCCTGATTGAAGAACACGATTGGAACGGGACGGCAATTCAATGCTGGACCGCATTGGAAGAATACTTCGGGGTCGTGCCCTGTACGATTATGAGCATGCTCTCCAACCGCAAAAATCCCAGTGCCTGCGAGGCGGATATTACGGGGTTGATTGGCATGTATGCGCTGACCCTTGCCTCCGAACGGCCCAGCGCCTTATTGGACTGGAATAATAACTTCGGCGGGGATCCGGACAAGTGTGTGCTTTTCCACTGCAGTAATCTGCCCCAGGATATCTTCGGTAACGAGGGGAAAATGGATTACCAGGCCATTATCGCGGGGACGGTTGGCAAGCAGAACACTTACGGCACGGTTACCGGGCGGATGAAACCGGCCAAGGCTACCTTCTGCCGGGTATCAACGGACGATCTGAACGGAAAGATCCGGGCTTACGTCGGTGAGGGAGAGATCCTCAACAAAACGCTGGATACCTTTGGCGGTTACGGGGTAATGGGCGTTCCTCGTCTGCAGGATCTTTTGCATTACATCTGTGAAAACGGCTTTGAGCACCATGTGGCGATTTGCCCCGGGGAAGTAGCCGCGGTCATCAACGAAGCCTTCACCAAATATCTGAACTGGCCGGTCTACTATCACCGTTAAGTTTGTTACGGTTACCGTACGGCCACTGTAATTGGATACCCAAAAAAGTTGGGAGGGATAATGGGTGGACAGCAACCTTAAAGCAATGATTGACAGCGGGCGAACGGCCCTCGGCATTGAGTTGGGTTCCACGAGAATAAAAGCGGTGCTCATTGGGGAGGAACATACGCCGCTTGCCTCCGGGTCGCATACTTGGGAAAACAAACTGGAAAACGGCATCTGGACATACAGCCTTGAGGATGTATGGACGGGGCTGCAAAGTTGTTACCGGGACCTGGCGGAAAACGTCATGCGGGAATATGGGGTGAAGCTCACCCGCGTCGGCGCTTTAGGTATTTCCGCCATGATGCACGGTTACCTTGTTTATGACAAAAACGATCAACTGTTGGTGCCTTTCCGTACCTGGCGGAATACCATCACCGGCCAAGCGGCTGAAGCTTTAAGGAAAGAATTCAACTTCAGCATACCCCAGCGGTGGAGTATTGCCCATCTTTACCAGGCGATTCTCAACGGGGAGGCGCACGTCAAAGACATTGCCTTCATTACAACGCTGGCCGGCTATGTCCATTGGCAACTGACCGGGGAAAAAGTACTGGGTGTGGGCGATGCTTCCGGAATGTTTCCGATCGACAGTACTTTAAACGATTACAACCCGCACATGCTGCGCCAGTTCGCACAGCTGATTGCCGATCGGAACTACAGTTGGGAACTGGAGAAGATCCTGCCCAAAGTGTTAATGGCGGGTGACCATGCCGGTTCCTTAACCGCGAAGGGGGCCAAATTGCTTGACCCGACCGGCGCCTTGCAACCGGGGATCCCCCTGTGCCCGCCTGAAGGTGATGCCGGCACCGGGATGGTCGCCACCAATAGCGTAGCCCCGCGCACCGGTAATGTTTCAGCGGGGACCTCGGTCTTTGCCATGATTGTCTTGGAGAAAGAACTGTCAAAGGTCTATCCGGAAATTGACCTGGTGACCACGCCGACCGGGAAGCCGGTGGCCATGGTGCATTGCAACAACTGTACTTCTGATCTTGACGACTGGGTAACCTTCTTTGCGGAACTGTTGGAGAATATGGGGCAGAAACCGTCCAAAAATGAACTGTATTCCATGCTGTATAACAAAGCGCTGTCGGCCGACCCGGATGGCGGCAACCTTCTGGCCTATAACTACGTATCCGGCGAACACATCACCGGGTTCGAAGAAGGGCGTCCCATGTTCATCCGGAAGCACGACAGCAATTTCACCCTGGGTAACTTCATGCGCACGATGCTCTTTTCGACGATGGGTACCTTGCGGATCGGCATGGATATTCTGACCCGGGACGAGCGCGTACGGTTGGATAAACTGTTGGGCCATGGCGGCCTCTTCAAGACGGAGGGGGTCGCGCAACGGTTAATGGCGGGGGCGTTGAACGTCCCGGTTGCGGTGATGGACTCCGCCGGGGAAGGCGGCGCCTGGGGCATTGCTTTACTGGCGGCCTATATGAAAAATAAAGCGAAAGAGGAAACCCTCGAGGCCTATCTTGACCATAAAGTATTTGCCCAAGGGAACGTCAGCGTGATCGAACCCCAGGCGGAAGATGTTGAGGGCTTTAACCGGTTTTTGCAACGGTTTAAAGACGGCCTCAAGATTGAAAAGGCGGCGGTTGAGTCCTTCCGCTAAAGGTCACCGCGGGGCAAAAACGGCTGAACCAACGGCGGAGTCCGACGGAGGGTTATGGTTGTGGCCGTGGTTGTCCGGTAGCCGGTAGCCGCTGGGAGTTATCCTTCGGTCCATCAAAAACCCGGCCGCTGACCGGACTGGGGAAGAAAATCACGCGCGCTGGAAAACAGCGCATGGAGGTGGTTTTATGTTTACCGCACTGAAAGAAGAAGTATTGGCTGCCAATCTTGAGCTGAAAAACCGGAACCTGATTATTTACACTTGGGGTAATGTCAGCGGGATCGACCGGGACCGTGGCTTGGTCGTCATCAAACCCAGCGGCGTGCCGTATGAAGATTTACGGGCGGAGCATATGGTAGTGGTGGACTTCAGCGGGAAGGTAGTGGAGGGGGACCTGAAACCCTCGTCCGACACCCCGACCCACTTATACCTCTACCAAAACTTCCCGGAGATCGGCGGGGTGGTCCACACCCATTCCCCCATGGCCACCGCGTGGGCACAAGCGGAAAAGGGTATTCCCTGCCTGGGGACGACCCACGCCGACTATTTTTACGGCGAAGTGCCCTGCACCCGCCAGCTAACGCCGGCGGAGATTAAGGGGGACTATGAATTAAACACGGGTAAAGTGATTGTCGAGCGGTTTTCCAAACTGAACTACCTGGATTATCCCGGTGTTTTAGTGGCGAGTCATGGACCTTTTACCTGGGGGAAGGACCCGGCGACCGCGGTCCACAATAGTGTGGTCTTGGAGGAGATTGCCAAGATTGCTTTCCACACGATTGTCCTGAACGGGAAGGTCCAAGCCATTAGTCAAGATCTGCTGGACAAACATTATCTCCGCAAGCATGGCGCCGGGGCGTATTACGGGCAAGCGACGGATAAAGGCTGAACCAACGGAAGAAGCATTGGTGCTCTTTCCTTGGCCGGAGCGAGGCGGGCGAGTAAACAACTCTCCTGCCTCGCTTATTTATTTTATTAATTAATATATATGCAGAGCCTGAATTGTATGGTGTGGATGAGGATGATGAAGAGGCCCCGGGTGACCGGGACATTTTTGGACAAAAGCCGCTTTGCGGTGTAAACGATTACGGATAAATTTTCGCGAGAAAAGTAATTACTGCATTAAATATGAATAAGAAGTTAACAATAAACCGCAAGTAACCTGGGGGTTTAAAAAAATATAAAAAAATTTTCCATGAAAAAGAGGAAGTTATTAACTCCTGTAGAATAAATAATGTGTAACCGGTTACACATAATAACAAGTTAGGAGGCGACTTTGGTGAAAAGGTATCTTGGGATCCTGTTAATCCTCATTTTGGTGCTCAGTTGTATCGGGGTTGATGCCGCACTAGGAAGAAAAACATATCGCTTTGGCTATTCACATGCAAACAGGATATCTTCCATGTTGCTCTGGAGTATTACATGAAAGAGTATGCCAAACAACTTGAAAAACAGACCGGGAACCGAATCCAACTCACTTTTACCGTTGCGGATAACGATGTTGGAAAACAACTGGCTGATATCATGGACCTCGTCAACGCCGGCAACGATGTTGTTATGATGTGTGCGATCGACTCCAAAGCAATTGCTTCAGGGATTAAAGCTTGTCAAGATGCGGGTGTTCCAGCTGTAACCGTTGTCAGACCGGAAGCGGAGGATTCTGGCGCGCGGGCCAATGCCTTTGTTGGTGTGGATACGGTTGACCAGGGTTACACCACCGGTAAAGCTGTTTTTGAAAAGATGAAAAAAGATGGTAAACTCGCCCAGGCAAAAGCATTAAACATCATCGGCGATCTCCGGGATGAAAACGCGATTAACAGATCAACCGGCTTCAAAATGGCTTGTAAAGAATACAATGTTCCGATCGTAGCTGAGATTGAGTGCGAATGGAATAACGATTTAACCCTGCAACGGACTACCGCCGCTTTGGCCGAGCATCCGGAGGTTAATATTATCTTCTGCCCCACCGATGCCGTTATTCAAGGTTTGCAAACCGCGATGGAAAGAAACAATAAATGGTTCCCGTACGGGGATCCAAGACATGTCTATCTTGGGAGCCAGGATGCTTATCCCATCGGTTATCAGTTGACCAAAGCAGGTTATATTGATGCCGACACGATCTACGACCCAATTATTGTCGCAAAAAAAGCGCTGGAATTCTGTATAGCTTTGGCAGAGGGTAAATTGGATTTTTATGGGATATTCGTGAACCTTTCTAAGGGTCAGCCCTCACAAGCTGGCCCTTAGAAAGGACAAAAAAGCGCGCGGTAGACGGTACGCGGGGCGTGGATGTTAGTGCGAAGGCCGAAATCCATAAATATATTCTGCAACTTGCCGAAAAAGGCTGCTCTGTTTTGTTGGTTTCTTCGGAAATTGAGGAGATTATTAATCTAAGTGACCGGGTTTTGGTCATGAGTAAAGGCTCGATAGTCAACGAAGTTTCTGGCAAGGACATCACCAAGGAAAAATTGATGGCCTTATGCATGGGGCAGGAGGAATTGTGAGATGGCTAAACTACTGGAAATGGTCAGTCGAAACCCTAGATTTAGTTTTCAAACCGTACTTTCATCCGCGTTATACATCATCTTTGCCATTCTGTTTATCGTATATGCCTTTTCAACGAATTCCTTTTTAACGGTGAACAATTTTATCCAGGTCCTTTCGGATGCCAGCGCCCTCATCATTGCGGCCACCGGGTTAACCTTTGTCATATTGACGGGCTCCCTTGATTTATCGATCGGATCGGCGATGATGGTCAGTGGCGCGCTGGCGACGATTGCGGTTAAGAATAGTACTGGTAACCCAGTAGTAGGTATTTTAATTGTTTTTCTGATCTCACTTGCGGTGGGAATCGGGGTTGGTGCGATTAATGGTTTTATGATTGCGAAACTTAAGATGACCCCTTTCCTGGCTACCCTGGGGATGATGGTTGCCCTGAAAGGAGTGGCGCTCACACTAACTAATTCCACTTCGATCTTGTTACCTTTAAGCCTTAAAAAAGTGGGCGTCACCAAATTATTTGAAACGGTACCTTTATATGTAATTCTGGCGTTGGCCTTAATCGCTATTGCGCAGTATATGCTGAGGAACACCATCTTTGGAAGGCAAATTATTGCCCTGGGATGCGACCAGAAAGCGGCGGAAAAGTTGGCCATTAATTCAGCGAAAATTACCTTTCTGTGTTATTTGCTGTCAGGAATATTTGCCGGATTGGCCGGATTTGTTGCGGTAATCAATTTAGGGGCGGTTACCCCCACAACCGGAAGCGGTTATGAGTTTTTGGCCGCTGCTTGTATTGTCCTGGGTGGAACAAGTCTTTTTGGTGGAAAGGGGGCTTTTTTACCAAACACGCTAATCGGTGTCCTTTTATTATCGGTTTTAGAAAACGGTTTGATTTTAATGAATTCCAGCATTTATGCTATACCGTTAATAAGAGGAGGCATCATTTTTATCGCGATGTATCTGGATTCGTTGAAAAAAGAGAATTAGTTTGGAGAGAGGGGAATCGTGATGGAGATTGGAGTAGGGACAATCGTCTATGAATTGGCCGGCGTTCCGCTAAAAGAATCGGTGAGGAAAATCGCGCAGCATGGAGTCAAATACATTGATATATTATCATTTGGGGAATATAACCCCGCTTTACTACCGACGGACGAACAAGATAAAATAGCGGCTAGTTTACGCGAGTTGGGGATGAAAGCGTCCAGCATTGTCACCTGCGCGGACGGGAATCTTTCCTCTGATGATCCTGCCGAAGTTGAGAACGCAATGGAACAACTAAAACTGGCCGGTTTACTCATTAAAAGGCTGGGAGGACGTCAAGTCTTGGTTGGTAAAGGGGCGGGCAATATCGATTTTGGCCTCCCAAGAGAAAGGGCTTGGGCTAATTCCGTGCGGGTCCTGAAAGAGTATTGTCAATGGGCGTTGAAGCACGACCTTTTGGTCACCCTGGAACTGGAACCCGAAGGGTTGCATGTTTGCAACGGAGTGCAGGCGATGCGGGATTTAATAGATGAAGTAAATCAGCCAAATCTACTGGCTAATATTGATATTGGTCATCTTAATATCTTACGCACGAGCCCCGATGAACTTGCTCTCTTAAAAGACAAGATCATCTATGTCCACATCTCGGATAATGATGGCTTAGCCCATACCAACAGCGTGATCGGCACGGGAACAACCAAAGTAAGATGGTATATTGATACATTATTAGAATTGGGCATTGACGAAGTAGCGGCCCGTTATGATGAAGTTGCTGTTGCCGGTGTGGAGATCGGCGCCCCTGGCGAGTATATTCAGGATGCCGATATCAGAGTTTTAAAGAGCGTTGGCAATGTCCTGTCCACCGTTCCCGGCTTGCGAAAGGTTACTGCCAATTAGAACATAAACGGTAGATCGGCGCGATATACTTCATTCGGTAAAAATTGTTTTATGTGGTCCTAACGATTTTACTGAATGAGGGAGCAACGCTCGTTGCTCCCTCATTCAATTCCCCTTTATTACGGTTAAACAGCCGAATACTTGCTATATTGTGTAATATGTAATATATTAATAATTTACGGTGATATGTTATAATTTATTTAAAGGTTTTATAGGCCGGCGGCAAATAGGATTTTAAGTAAGCGAGATGTTTTGGGGGTTTACAGCATGGCAAGTAAAAAAGGAACCAAAAATAATGTAACCATTTACGATATAGCGAAAGTAACCGGACTCTCTGTGGCAACGGTATCCAGGGCGCTCAATAAAAAAGGGTACGTTTCGGAGGAAGCCAAGGAAAAAATCTTGCAGGCTCAAAAGGAACTAAATTACGTCCCAAATGCGATTGCCCAAAGTTTGAAGATCAAGAAAACGAACCAAATAATGATTTGTCTGCCGGACAACAATAACCCCTTTTATTTTCGGATGATCGCCGCGTTCCAGGAAGCCTGTAAAAAAGAAGATTATAGCCTGCTCTTAAGTTATTACGAAAAAAATGATGCCGAGTTAATTAAGATCATCAGGAAACTCCAGAATCAATTTGCCGACGGGTTGATTCTGGTGACGATTAACCTTAATGATTTACTGATCAACGAGATTGAGAAACTGGGGATTCCGGTGATCTTATGCAGTTACTTTAATTTAAATATTAAGGATGAGAATCGGAATTTTGATTACGTCGGGGTCGATACCAAGAAAGGGATATATTATGCAACCAAACACCTGATTGACCAAGGGCATCGCAAAATTGCTTATGTTGGCATGTCATTAAACTCAACCACTGGTCAGCACCGGTTTGACGGATATAAAATGGCGATGGCCGAATACAACCTGGCCATTGATGACTATTGGATCCGTTTGGGGGATTCTTACGAAAAGCTTGGTTATGAATCGGCGCTGAAGTTCGCGACCGATGGGAAATTGCCTACGGCCATTTGTGCGGCGAACGATCTGATTGTGCTCGGGATCTACGATGCCTTTGAGAAGATGGGGATTAAGATCCCCGATGAGGTAAGCGTGATCGGCATGGACAATGACGATATTACCCACCGGATTACGCCCAAGATCAGTTCCGTGGACATTGCCCCTGAGTTTATTGGGCAAACCGCGATTGATCTGTTGTTCAACCGAATCAAGACGGTTGATACTTTCAATAAGAATATCATTTTTGAACCGCGACTCATCATCAGAGATTCAAGTGTGAAGAAGCTTTGATTCTTGGCAGACAAGACTATTTTTACAACACTTACGTGAAAAAACTGATCGACCAGAAGTTTAAACAGTGCTATTTATCTTCCACTGAACGTTTTAGTCCGTATTTGCACGAGCCGGCACAGTTAACAAGCGACAACCCTTGGCAACGGAAAACTTGCCTTGCAGGGGCTGGAAAGGCGGTAATTGCGGTAATTAACCAAGGAGCGGCTGGTTTTTAAAAACCAGCCGCTCCTTTTTTGGTCAAGATGCTTTGTTTGTGACCAGGAAATAAGGCGAGGCGACTCCGGCCCGGGCAAGGATGGCTTATCTGTTAACAAGGAAGGCAAAGAAAGGAAGGGTGACCACGGAAAAAAGGGTGGAGAGGAGAATCATCCGGGAGGACAACCGGGTATCCCCATCGTATTTGGCCGCGAAAGAAGTGGTTAAGGCGGCGGCCGGGGTGGCCGCGCTCAGAACGCAAACCCCTTGCAAAAGCGGGGGGAAATTCAACAGGCCGGTGGTAATCAGCGCAATAAACGGCATGATCAATAGGCGGACGATCGAACCGTAGTAGACGGGCCACCCCGCAAACAGCTGGCCCGCCTGAACCTCGGTCAGGGTCGCACCGACCAGAAGCATGGAGAGAGGGGTGTTCATCGCGCCGACGATTTCCATGGCGGCGTAGACCGGATCCGGAAGTTTGGCCGGGAGGAGAAAGGAGATCAGGCCGAGGCCGACCGCGATGAGGTTGGGGTTGGCCAGCACTTTTTGCCATGAAGCTTCCTCCCGCTTGCCGCTGAAGAGGCGAATGCCCACTGTCCAGAGGAAGAGATTAAAGACCATCACATAAAAGGAGGCGTAAAAGATGCCGTTTTTACCATAGACACTTTGTAAAAGGGGAAAACCCATAAAACCGCAGTTGGAAAAGGTGGTGGTAAAACGGAGAACACGCTTGACCGCCTCCGGTTGGCGGTTGAAGATGACCAGGCCGAGGAGGAGGGCAAAGAGATGGAATCCGACGGCAAAGGCCAGAACTTGTCCGGCTCCGAAAAGGGCGGCGCGGGAGTACTCCAGGCGAAAGGAGGTGAAGATGGTAAACGGGCAAGTGACGTTCATTAACAGGCTGGTTAGATCCTTGGTTGCTGTTGAGGACAGCACGTTCTTTTTCCGGGCGATGAACCCGAGGGCAATAATAAAGAAGAGGATGAGTACTTGGTTGACGACTACTTGGTTATTCATATTCTTTGCTCCTCATCTGTTGTTTAATTTGCTTTCTGAAAAACTTCAGGTGGTCGTTGGACGTGTTGAAAAATTGTTTGGTCATATATTTGCTCTCATTCTGTTCGTATCTATTTTATCATGCCATTCATAAAAAGAAAGTAATGTTATCTAAAAAGAACTTCCAATCTTGCCGGTGTGATTTCATGTTCCCCTGTTTCCTTGACATTTTCAGGACCGATATTTTACAATATGAATGTGGTTTCATATGAATATGAATTCATATTCATGAAACTGAGCAGAAACTGAACAGACGTTATTGATCCTAAATCGTTTGGCGCTTGTTGGTTTTATAAATTGGCGGGCGAAGGGGAGGATTCGATGCCGAAGGATACTTTTTTCAACCTACCAAAAGAGAAACAGGAACGGATCATCGAAGCGGCCATCGATGAGTTTGCCACCCATCCATATCACCTAGCACGGGTGACGGTCATCGCGGAGCAAGCGGGGATTGCCGTCGGCAGTTTCTACCAATATTTTGCGGATAAAAAGGACCTCTTCAAATACCTGATGGGATTGCTGGTGGAGAAGAAGTTATCGTATATCAACAGCGATATGGTTAAAAACCAGGACAAATATGATTTTTTCCAGCTCTTGCGGGAGGTATATTTAAGCGGGATCCGTTTTGCCAAAGACAATCCGCGCTTACTCCCGATCGGGCTGATGCTGGCGAACGACAAAGCACTCTACCGGGAGATCTTTGGTGAATATGAAGACCAGAGCGCCGCATTCTTCCAGCATCTGCTGGAATACGGACAGGCGCAAGGGGCGATTGACCCGGCAATCGACCCGAAGATCACGGGGAAGATGCTGACGGGAATGCTTTATTCCTTGACGGACTTTATTGTGGAAGACGGAAAGTTTGATCCGGACGACATGGCCATTATCGACCGGATGCTTTATTTTATCGAGAACGGGCTGAAGAAGAGGTAACTCAGCCGGTGCTTGCCAACGGCGGCGACCCGGGTGCTCCATTAAAATATGACCAAGGGAGGGAGCAGCATGCTGTTCTTGACCAGACTGGCCTTTAAGAACCTGGCCCGGCACCGGAACCGGACAATAATCACCTCGATCATCATCGCCTTCGCCGTTCTTACGTATATCCTGTACGATTCCTTGATCGGCGGGATGATCGAGATGTCCTATGCGACGATTACTGATTATGAAACCGGTCATCTGCAGGTCATGACCGCGGAGTATTGGGAGAAAGAAAATAAAGAAAAAGAACTGCCCCTGGAGCATCTCTTCGCGCTTGATGAGGGGATCCAGAGCGCAATCCAGGAGGTCAACGGGTTGTTGGCTTTTACGCCGGAGTTGACTTTCCAGGCCCGGCTTGGCAACGGGGTGGATGAACTCCCGGTCATCGGCAAGGGGATTGATCCGGTATCTTTTGGCCGGGTTTTTGCCCTGGAAGACCGGTTTGTTGAGGGTTCAATGTTTAGGGGCGGTGAATACCGCGCCGTCTTGGGGAAAAGACTGGCCGACCTCATGGAGGTGGCGGTGGGTGATTATATTACCCTGCTGGTCAAAGAGAAGGACGGGAGTTACAACACGATTGAAGCGGAGGTTGCCGGTCTGGTTCATACCAGTAACCCCAATGTCAACCAGAACATCGTCTATCTCCCCTTGGACATTGCGGCGCAAGGGCTTAATACCCATGGCGCGGTAAGTAAAGTCATTATCCGGCTGGAGGATAAAGATTATGCTTCCAGGCGCGCCGGGGAATTGGAAGGGCGATTAAAAGCGGTTAACAGCCACCTGGCAGTTTATCCATGGGATGCAATGGAGGCGGTAACCTTTATCAACGCCGCCGAAATAGAAAAACAGCTTATATTCGCCATTATTCTGTTGATTGGCGCGATTGCCATCATCAATACGGTAATCCTGGCCGCTCTGGAGCGGATGGGCGAAATCGGGATGATGAAAGCCCTTGGTCTACAGAATAAAGAAGTGGTCTATGCGTTTGTTTTGGAGTCGACCGGTATCGGGATTATTGGCGGGCTTTTTGGTGTCCTCATGGGGACCGGCGGTGTTTGG
>JAAYMP010000125.1 GCA_012521315.1 Bacillota bacterium | reverse complement strand
CCTCGATATCGCTTCACTCCCGCCGCCATCACTTCCGCCACCATATCCCGTAATTCCTGCGGTTCCAAGACTTCGGCTTTATCGCCAAAAGAAAGAGCCCAACGAAGGATGGACTGCATTCCGCCCGCGCGGGCGGTAAAAAGAACAGTCCCTTCGGGCTCTTCTACAATCTGTTGCGAGGGATGATAAGTTGTTTCTCTTATAAAACGGGCTGCTTCCCCATAAAAACGGACTTTAAAATGAAACTCTTCACCCCGTTCCATTTGCCAGGCCGCTCCCATATACTTTTCAAAGTCAAAATCCGTTGGAGGAGCAAACGTCTCAGAGGTTAAACTAAAACAACGAATACGGTCAACCCGAAAGACACGAACCTTTTCCCGATGGTGGCAATAACCAACCAAATACCAAAAACCGTCTTTAAAGACCAATTTATACGGGTTAACCTTGCGCGTTGTCACGGTATCCCTGGAGAAACTGTAGTATTCTATTTTTAAGATCTTCTGTTCCTGAATAGCCGTATTGATTGCTTTAAAAAGCGGTCCTTTATTTGAATAATCCGCGGCAGGTGTTATATCGATTTCAACCCGTTCTTCTATACTCCCTAACCTTCTTCGTAGTCCTTCCGGCAGGCGGTCCATCAATTTCCCCAAAGCTTGGCTGGGTGTCTCCAGCAAACCCTTTTGTTGTTCAATCAGTTTTAGCCCATAGATTAAAGCCATCGCTTCTTCCAACGTGAAAGAGATGTCTTGTAAGACCGAACCCTTAAGGATCCGATACCCACGTTCGTTATAAAGAGGGACACCGCCTTCTTCTAACGTTCTTAGATCACGATAGCATTGCCTGATACTCACTCGACATCTTTTCGCAAGTTCTGCCGCTGATAGTCCAGGTACGGCCTGTATAGTAAAGAACATCTCAAAAAGCCTGGAAAGGCGGTCCTGCCTTGACAATGCTTTCCCTCCCTGGAATTTAAAATTTACATAATGCTTACTTCTCTCTGTTCTTAGTAATTCCTGCCATTTACGGGAATATATGTGCTCACTTTCAATTATTAGACATTGAACAATAATAAAAGAGCGCTGCAAAACGATTTATCTCGTATTGCAACGCTCTCATTGTTTATAAACGTGTCTGATGTTTTAGCCTGTTAGATGTTCCTTGTCCTTTATTATTTTTTACAGTCTTACATCGCTTCCGTCTTCGCCTCCGGGATACTTCCCGTCACCAGTTTAATCACATAAAGGACGCCAAATAGCAGAAGCAGCGAAGCGGGCAGGACAATCCAGGCCGACGGTACGAAACCGGCCAAGATGTAACCGGCAAAAGAAACCACGGCCACCGTAATGGCGTAAGGCAGTTGAGTTGCGACATGGTTGATGTGGTTACACATGGCGCCGGTCGAAGACATGATTGTCGTATCGGAGATGGGCGAGCAGTGGTCGCCGAAAACCGCACCGGCCAGGGTGGCGGAGATCGAAATGATCAGCAGTTCCGGCTCCATCCCGATGGCCACCACGATCGGCAGCAGAATACCGAAGGTTCCCCAAGAAGTCCCGGTGGAGAAAGACATCCCGGAGGCGACGGCAAAGACAATCGCGGGCAGCAGAATCTTAAGCCCGGCGGCACTGCCTTCAAAGATTGCGCTGACAAACTCCTTGGCGCCAAGAAGATTGGTAATGCCGCTCAAAGTCCAGGCACAAGTAAGGATCAAAATCGCCGGAACCATCGCTTTAAAACCATCAGGGAGGCACGCCATGCACTCATTGAAAGTAAGCACCTTCCGCAGGAGGAAATAAATAATAGTAAAGAGGAGAGCAAGCGCGGAACCCAGGGATAGTCCGAGCGAAGCATCGCAGTTGGCAAAGGCGTCCTGGATACTTGCCCCTTCGAGAATCCCGCCGGTATAGAGCATCCCCAGTATACAGAGGACGATTAGCACAAGGACCGGGATCACCAGGTCACGCACCTTCCCTTTGCCGGCCGAAACATCGCCATCCTGCCCCTCATAAGGACGATCGGGCGTGGTATAGAGATCCCCGCGTTGAATGGCATTCTCTTCATGTTTCCGCATTGGTCCGTATTCGATCCCAAGCAAGGTGATGAAAACGATCATGGTCAGTGTGAGGAGGGAGTAGAGATTGTACGGGATCGCCCGCACGAAAAGCTCGAACCCGTTATACCCTTCAACCACCCCGGTCACCGCCGCCGCCCAGGAGGAGATGGGGGCGATCATGCAGACGGGCGCCGCCGTGGCATCAACAATGTAGGCCAGTTTGGCCCGGGAGATCCGGTGCTTGTCGGTAATCGGCCGCATCACGTTGCCCACCGTCAGACAGTTGAAATAGTCGTCAACAAAGATGAGGACACCCAGTCCCAAAGTGGCGAGCAGCGCCCCTTTCCGGCTGCGGATTCTTTGCCTTGCCCACTCGCCGTAAGCAGCCGAGCCGCCGGCGCGGTTCATCAGGCAGACCATTGTCCCCAAGATGACCAGGAAAATGAGGATACCCACGTTCCAACTGTCGGCAAGGGAAGCGATAAATCCTTCCGTAAAGATGGACGTGTAGGCGGTAAGCAGATTGAAGTTGGCATAAAGCAAAGCACCGAAGATAATGCCGATAATAAGGGAACTGTACACTTCCTTGGTGATCAGCGCAAGGACAATGGCCACCAGGGGCGGAACCAGCGACCAGAAGGTGGCGTAGACGGCGCTCTGGGGTTCTTCGCCGTCCGCGTCTTCCGCCAAGACCGGTGACGCAAAGGCCAAAGCCATTACCGCTACTACCAGTAGCAGGATGAATAATCTTCTCCGGTTCATTATAACCCTCCCATTTTTTGTTTTTATAAAAAAAACATGAAGCGTCGAGATGCTTCATGCAATCATACACACGATAGCTCTCCACCCTGACAGTGACAGTCTGTTGCATCTTTTGCAACAGCCCAGCATCGACTCCTTCTGGCCGGAATCCGACACTTCGGCGGTTATTCTTTTCATCTGTCACTGTGCCAGACCATGTATAACAGATTACTCGTAATAGACCGCGCCTCTATCGTTATAAAACTTGTTATAAAGTTAATTTATTTTTAATGTACCCTGTCTTAAAGTATAGACAGCAAAATTATAAAAGTCAAGATTAAACCGGGAGGAAAGTCCCTTCCCACGCCGAAGTTAATTTGCGACGTCTTACCGAGATCTTATTGCCGCCGCTTTGCATTGACGCTGAGCTGCAATAATTAATCAAGAAAGAACGGTGTAGAGATGCAGTTATTTCCTGAACTTCCTTGGCTGATCAAGATCCTGCTTTCGCTCGGCGCGATCCTTCTGACCAACCGCCTTTTCAAGAGTTTATCCTTGGCCATGGCCAGCGGTTCTTTGTTAATTGCCCTTTTTGCCGGCCAATCCCCCGCCGAGATGCTCGCCATCACCAGTAGTTCCCTGCTGACCTTTAAGCATCTAACCCTTGTCCTCACCATCGCCTTAATATACTGGTTGAGCGTGCAAATGTCCGAGACCGGCCTGATGCATGAACTAGTGGACTTAATCCAAAGCCGCCTTTCCACCCGCGGTTCGATCTCTGCCCTGCCGACCGTGATCGGGGTGTTGCCGATCCCCGGCGGCGCGTTTTTTTCGGCCCCCCTGGTTGACAACTGCGATCAGGAAAAACACTTCGATCCCGAATTAAAATCCGCCATTAATTACTGGTTCCGGCATACCTGGGAGTTCTGGTCCCCGCTGTTTCCCGGCTCCCTTTTGGCGATGGAGATCACGGGCCTTTCCTCGTTGGAGTTTCTCTTGGCCGGTTTTCCTTTAAGCCTGATTGCCGCCGGGGCGGGTTACCTTTTACTCCTCCGGGAGATCCCCACGTGCCAGCAGTCGACAACAGGCGGACAAACCGGTTTCTGGCGCCGGCTGATCTTTTTGCAGTCCCCATTGATCATCGTGATTGGGACCTACATCGTTTACCAGCTTCTCCCGGCCATAATCGGGAAAAACAACCAATATATCCCGATCGGGATCGGGATCAGCGGTGCCGTCCTTTGGCTGCAATATTTTCGCCCGTTAACCGCCGCCCAGTGGCGGAAAATATTGATCGATCGAAAAATCCTGGTCCTCATGGTCCAAATATCGGTGATTCAGGTCTACGCGGCCTTTATCGGGTCAAACTTGCCCGACGGGACTCCCTTGGTCGCCCGCATCAGTAGCGAACTGACCTCCCTTGGGATCCCCATTGTCTTGATGATTATGTTGGTTCCTTTTGTCAGCGCCCTCGCGACCGGAGCTGGCATCGGCTACGTCGGGGCCAGTTTCCCAATGGTCATCAGCCTGCTGGGGGCGGAGCCTAGTTTCGGGGCTTTGTTCTCCGCAGTGGTTTTAGCCCAAGGATTTGGGATGACCGGAATGTTACTTTCCCCGGTTCATATCTGTCTGTTGGTCTCCAATGAGTATTTTAAGACCGAACTCACGCCGACCCTGGCCAAACTCTTCAAACCCGGTCTCTCGGTGCTCGTTGGCACGGTCCTGTTTTACCTGCTTTATTCCTACCTTTTTTAAAACCTAAAAGCCAAAGCCGACATTCAAAACGATCCGGGCAAAGGATCCTTCTCCCCGCCGCCCGCGTTACACACCAATTGTATGTTCACGGACGACGCTGAGCGCTAACGGCGATAAGGTTGCCGGGAGGTTGCCCGCCGCGCCTGGGCTTTCCTTTTCTTTGCCTGTTTCCGGGCGATCGATTCCTCCTCTTCCGCCACCCAATCGATCGCTTCGTCCGCGCCGATCGCCGTCTCCCCCTTGAGCTGAACCACCGTCTCCCCGGGGTTCGGTGGGGTATAAGGCGAACCGTCCTCGCCGCGATAGACGGCTGCCACGTAGGTGCGGGCAAACTCCGATTCTTCCAGCCACCGGCGGACAAAAGACTTCAGGACCGGAAAATAGGCGCTGTGTTTGCCTTGCCCGTGGACAATGCGGACTATTCTCTCCCCGTACTGGAAAGCGCTTAACAGCCGCCGCTCAAGGGTGTCCTCTGCTTCTTCCCGCGTCATGCCGTGCAAATCGATGGTTTCCATTCCCTGCTTGTCCCCTCCGGTTAGCCCGTCTGAAAAGTCATGGCGCCGGGCCTAAACAAGATTAAATTCAATAAGCTCTTTTTCCAGCTTAACATGGACAGGCTCACTATCGATCGTAACGCCGTCCAGACCAAAGATTACACCCTTCAAAAACTTGCCCCCTTCATATAAGTTGTTCGGCTAATAGGGCTCCTTGTTCCATTGGCTTCAATTGATATCATACCATAGAGACTGGCCACGGCGAATGGTATTAATGGAAATTTTAATATGAGGGGAAGGTATTTTTGACACGGGAAGACAAATGTTTTTCTGTTGGATAAATTATTGTACAGCTCAAGATAATTTAAGGGAGGGTTTAAAGATGTCATTCTTAGCGCTCACGAAGAAGCGGTATTCGGTCAGGAAATTCAAAGACCAACCGGTGGAACGGGAAAAGCTCCTCCAGGTCCTCGAAGCGGCCAGAAATGCTCCATCGGCCTGCAATTTACAGCCCTGGCACTTCATTGTGGTTACTGAGGAAAAACTAAAAAGTGAAGTCGCCCAGTGTTACGCCAGGGATTGGTTTAAAAAGGCGCCGGTTGTGATTGTTGCCTGCGGGGATCACGCTGCCTCCTGGAAAAGGGCGGACGGCAAGGACCACTGTGATGTTGATTTGGCCATTGCCATTGAACATCTTGCCCTCGCCGCAGCCGATCTGGGCTTGGGAACCTGTTGGGTCTGTGCCTTTGACGCCAGGCGCTGTCACGAAGTGCTTGCTTTACCGGACAATCTGGAAGTAATTGCCCTGTTGCCATTGGGTTACCCGGATGAGGAAACAATCCCGGAGAAAACAAGAAAGAGTCTCGAGGAGATTATTACCTGGAAATAAAACGATAGCGGAGACCACAAGAAAAAAGGCGTTTGCCGCCCGGTCGATCAGTGCCAATCGTCGCCACTTGATCCGGGCGGCAAACGCCTTTTCCGTTACTTTTCAATTTTCTCCGTGTTACCGTTGCTAATGGCAAAGAAGAAGGAAGAACAGGATCCTATTTCCCCTCAACCGGCCGGTGCAGTTTCAGCCAGCTTGGGAGGACCAGACGGAAATTTTTCCTGTCCCTTAACGACATAATAATGCTTTGCAGCATGATGAAGATATATAGTAAGAGCCCGCTCACGATCGCTTGCAAGTTTGACTGGACGCCCGCCGCCCGGATCAGTTCATTGATGGTCAGCAGGGTTAATGTGCCGATGGGCGCCCCCAGCAGATTCCCCACGCCGCCATTGAGCAGGATACCGCCCATCACATTCGCCGCGATTGCTTTCATCTCAAACAAAGACCCGTTTCCGATATTACCGGCGCCGGTGGTTATGAGGAACACAAAGCCGGAGATCCCGGCGGTCAACCCGCAGAGGACATATGAGAAGAACATCGTCTTCTTGACATTGATCCCGAGCATCCGGGCACTCTGACGATTACCGCCCACCGAGTAGAGATTACGCCCAAAACGCGACCACTTCATCATGATGGCGTAGATAATAACAAGGGCCACCACCACGAGGACGCCCGGCCTGATTTCACATGGAATGAAAACGCCTAGCCTGTTTACGGTACCAAGCCAGGGAATTTCAATCCTGACACTCCGCAAAGCCACGAAAGCGGGCTTGGTCACGTTGAGGGGCTCCCGGTGGAGGGTGGTCAGCAGCCCTTGCGCTAAGAACATTCCGGCCAGGGTGATGATGAAGGGCTGGATTTCAAGATAGGCAATGAGATAACCATGCATGAGCCCAAACGCGAGCCCGATCCCCAGCGACAGAAAGAGGGCGTCCCAAATGTCCCCCGCTCCCGATTCCAGCAACACGGCGCAGGCCATGGTGACCAGACCACAGACGGCGCCGACGGAAATATCGATCCCGCCGCCGATCATCACGATACACATGCCAAGGGTAACAATGAAGAGCGCCGCGTTCAGGTTGAAAAAGTCAAAAAAGGTCTGAAACTGTTTAAAACTAAGGGGAAAAGTGAGCAGGGCAATCCCGTACATCACTAAAAAGATAATCCCGGCGATGATGAAAAGAAGAGTCGAATTCGACATTCTGGTTTTGGTTTTGTTTGGATTCAGGGCTCCCATTCTACTCCTCCTTCTTCACAGAACTGTCCGTGATGGAAACAACCGCCTTCTTTAGCCGACCGGTCTGGCGGGCGGCTTTGCCGGCAACAAACGCTTTCGCTTTGTCCATGACTTTTTTGGCGTAAACCCGGACTACCGGCGAGGCAAGGACCATCAGAATGATAATGAAGACGGCCTTGAAGGCCTTGATGGCCTCGGGGTTTACTTCCAGCCGGAGCAGAGTCCTGTTCAGTACTTCGATCGTGTACGCGCCGATAATCGAACCGGTAATGCTGAACTTGCCACCGCTCAGTGAGTTTCCACCTAAGGCGACAGCCAGGATCGCATCCATCATGATGAACTTTAGCAGGTTAACACTGTCGTGGCGCCCCACCTTGTTGACCGCGATGAAACCGGCCACCGCGCTGCAGATGCCCATCAGCAAAAAGGTCAGGAAAATAACCCTTTTCGGATTAATCCCATTCAGACGCGCCGTATTGGGATTGATCCCCACCGCTTCCACATAAAGCCGGAGATTGGTGACCTTGAGGACCACAGACACAATGACAATGAAGACAGCGGTCAGGATGATTGGCGTCTGGATTGGCACCCCCTTGATTACGGTACCAATCTGGTTCGAAATCGGGTTCGCCAGGATTGGCGACACTTTACCGTCAATAATAAAGGCGATTGACCTGCCCCCTAAAAACAGGATGAGGGTCGCCACCATGGGCTGAACATTGAAGAACGAAACCAGGGTACCGTTAAAGGCCCCGATCACTATTCCGGCCACGCAGCTGATGAGTAACCCCACCAGAATGGTCCAGATCGTGACTTCGCCGGCATTCAAGACGTACTGGACGAAGATGGCGGAACTAATCGCGCCGCTCTCCCCGATGCTGATGTCCTGCCCGCGGGCGGCCGCCGTCACCAGGGTCATCCCGATGGACAGAATAACCAACTCCGAGGCGCCGAAAAGAATATTGGGGATGTTCCCGTAGAGAACCCGGTTGACCATGGTAATTTTGAAGTAATCAGCGCCCTTGATCAGATTTATCAACAGGAGTATCACCAGAACAGAGAGGGGAAGAAAGAGATGGGACAAGCGATCAAACCGTGCTTTTAATCTTGGCATCTTATTTACCTCCCTGGGCGATCATCTGCATAACATTTTGTTCCGTCAAATCCGCTCCACTGAGCTCGCCGACAATCTCCCGGTCTTTCATCACGATCATTCGCGAGCAGACACGCAGCATTTCGTCGATCTCCGAGGAGATGAAGGTCAAACTCATTCCGTCTTGGGCGAGCTTGAGCACAAGCTTCTGGATCTCCACCTTGGTTCCGACATCGATTCCCCGGGTGGGTTCATCCAGGATCAAGTACATGGGGTTTGTCAACAGCCAGCGGGCCAGAATTACCTTCTGCTGGTTGCCGCCGGAAAGGGATTTCACTGGTGTGTCAAGGGATGGCGTTTTAATCTCCAGTAACTTGATATACTGGTTGGCAAACTCTTCCGCCTGTTTCCGCGAGAGCGGCTTAAAAAAGCCTTTCATAACCTGAAGGGCGAGGATAATATTGTCACGCACCGACAACTCATCGATGACTCCTTCGCTCTTGCGGTCCTCCGGCAGATAGCCGATCCCGAGTTTCATGGCGTTGAGGGGTGCCTTAATCTTCACCCGCTTGCCATTTATCTTGACCTCACCGCCCGTCACCTTGTCGGCCGCAAAGATGGCGCGTACACTCTCGCTGCGCCCCGAACCGAGCAATCCGGCAAACCCGTTCACTTCGCCTTTATGGATTGAAAAATCGAAAGGCCTTACCCCGACGGCACTCGAAAGGCCTTTCGCCTCAAAGACCGGCACCCGATCGTCGGACTTAGGCGGCTCGTGTTTTTTCATCGCCGAAACGTCACTCAGGGCTTTGCCCATCATTTTCGAGACAAGCTCAATCTGGGGAAGCTCCGGTGTTTCGTATTCACCGATCAACTCACCATTACGCAAGACCGTAATCCGGTCGCTGATCTCATAGACCTGATCGATAAAGTGGGTAATAAAGATGATCCCCACACCCCGGGCTTTCAGTTCGCGCATGAGGGCAAAGAGTTTTTGCACCTCATCTTCGTCAAGCGAAGACGTGGGTTCGTCCAGAATGAGAATCTTGCAATCCATATCAATCGCACGGGCAATCGCGATCATCTGCTGAACAGCAATTGAGCAGCTGGCCAGTTCCTGGGTGGGACTCGCGGGAATACCAAGGGAACCGAGCATCTCAGCCGCCTTTTCGTTCATCTGTCTCCAATTAACAAATGCATTCCGGCTCCGGCCGATAAACATGTTCTCGGCGACGGTCAAGTTGGGACACAGCGCAATCTCCTGGAAGACCGTGCCAACTCCCATGTTCTGCGCTTCCTGAGGTGATTTAAAGTGCACCGGCTTTCCTTCTAAAATAATCAGGCCGGCATCCTTTTCGTAAACGCCGTTTAAAATCTTGGTCAGTGTAGACTTACCCGCCCCATTTTCGCCCATCAGGGCATGGATCTCACCCTTGCGAAGCACAAAATCAACATTGTGCAAAGCTCTGACCCCGGGAAAGGATTTACAGATCCCCTCCATCTTGAGGATGATTTCTGACGGCAAGTAAAGCCCTCCTTACTGGTAAGACGTAAATTAACGGCAGTGCGGTGCCCGGATGCCTCCGGACGACCGCACTGCCTGAACTTATAACAGAGAACTACCGTGTGATTACGCCTCTGCCCGGATCGGGGTTAATCCCATATTTGGCAATATGGTCATCGGTGATCGTCTTGGTATCCAGGATGATCTCTTTCTGATAGACGATTCCTTTGGGAATATTGCCGCTCTTGATCCATTGGTCAATCTGGGTGGCCATCCGCGGGTTGCATTGCACATCGGCATCCCAGTAACCGGCCTGGACGTTCCGGAGGGCAAAACGGTTGAAGTCGAAACCAATGATCTTGACCTTACCGTTCTTCCCAAATCTGATCCCAGCCGCTTCGAGCGCTTGGCAAGCCCCTTGTGCCATACCGTCGTTCTGGGCATAGATGACGTTGAAGTCTTTCCCGGCGGCGATGGCGGCTTCAACTACTCTACGGGCTTCCTCAAGGCTCCAGGTGTCGCCACCCGTTCCATCCCACACAATGTTGAGTTTACCTTCGGCTTCGGCTTTGAGCAACGGGGCGCTCCGCCCAACTTCCGCGGCGCTTCCCAACTGACCGCGAATCAGGATAACGTTGCGCGGCGCTTGAACATTGGCAAGCACCCAGTCGGTAGCCAATTGGCCTTCATAATACATATCGGAAACGAGCGCGGCTTGGTAGTTCGAAGGATCCGTATCAATCAACCGGTCAAAAAGAATAACCGTCACACCGGCTCTTTTCGCCGCCAGCAGGACATCGTCCCAACCGGAGGCGTTAGCGGCCGAAATAAGGAGATAGTCCACACCATCACGAATGTACCCCATGGCCGCCGCCATTTGCTCACTGTTGTCGGCGGTGTTGGTCTGTTTGGCATCATAGCCGTTGGCTTTCGAGAAGACCTGATTCATGTCTTCCACGTTGGCTTGACGGTAACCGGATTCTTCCGGCGGCAAATTGACAATACCAACCTTAATCGTTTTGGGAGCAGCAATTGCCAACCCACATACGGTTGACAACACTAACATAACAACTAACAGTAACGATAACCTTTTCATCCTAAAAAAACCTCCTCTTCTTTTTTACACCGAACCAATGTAACCCAACCAATCTTTTACCAACTGCTTTTTTGCGCTTTCGGCCTGTAAACACCCCCCTTTCTCCGAGTTTTATCTTAAGCGTCGGTGTCAGGTGAGTGAATACCATATTAATCTTACTTTGATTATAGATAACGAATTTTTCAACCTCCATAAAAATTCTTTGATTATGATATAAATATTTTGATTATCTTTAACCTAATCTTTTGTTTATGTTAACATTTAATGTGCGATGTCAAGACCGGCCGGCTTGTCCATTCAATAAAAAGCCCCCGCTGTTGATGGCCGGCGGGGTGGTCCGGAACATAGAAAGGGCTAGGAAACTAAAAAAAGAGCCGGCCTTCTCCATGCCGGCAACCTGCCGATTAAAACTAGAGATTAGTCAGGCAGGACAGTTCCCGTTCGCCCCGGAAGAGCTTGGCGACTTTTTTTTCGGCTCTCATCTGTTCCGGGTTTTTAAATCCTAAAAGGGCATGGATCTGTTCCCAGATCAGATTAAACTCTTTCGCCTCCGGGGAACGGGGACGGGCCAATGGATTGGGGAGGATCTCCTTGATCCGGCCCGGATTGGTTTCGAAGACCACGATCCGGTCGCCAAGCATGATCGCTTCTTCAATATTATGGGTAACAAAAAGGATGGTCACCCCGGTCTCTTCCCAGATCCGGATCAGTTCTTCCTGTAGTGTTAAGCGGGTCAACGCATCCAGGCTGCCAAAGGGCTCATCCATCAGTAAAATCCGGGGCCGGACGGAGAGGGCGCGGGCAATCGCCACCCGCTGCTTCATTCCCCCGGACAGTTGGTGGGGATAGAAATCGTCAAACCCGGTCAGCCCGACCATCGCCACGTAAGTCCGGGCGATCTCCCGCCGCTCGGCCCGGGAGGCGCCCATGCCGGTCACTTTAAGGGCAAACATAATGTTCTCGAGAACCGTAAACCACGGGAAGAGTTGCTCAAAGCTTTGGAAGACCATCATCCGCTCCACCCCGGGTCCGGTGATCTCCCGGCCATCCAGACTGACCCGGCCACTGGTGGGTTTTTCAAAGCCGGCAATACAACGTAGCAAGGTGGATTTCCCGCAACCCGACGGTCCGATCAAGTTGACAAACTCTCCGCGGCCCACCGTGAAGTCAACCTGTGCCAAAGCGTTTATGCATTTGCCTCCGGCATAAAAATTCTTATCTAGTTTTTTTATGACTAGTTCTTCCGGCTTGAACATTTTTCGATCAACCCCTTATTCTGCGGTCATTCCCCAGCGTCTGACCGTGCGCCGTTCGACCTCTTCAAAGCACAGGCGTTCCACCAGCAAACCGATGAGAATGATGAGGATCATGCCCGCAAAGACACTGGGGATCTCCAGGAAAAAGCGTTTCTTATAAATGAACCAACCCAGTCCGCCCTCCCCGCCGGAGGCCCCAAAAACCATCTCCGCGGCGACCGAAGCCTGCCACGCCCGGGCCCAGCCTACCCGGAGCCCGGTGAGGATATAGGGGAAGGCCCCGGGCAGCAGGATGGAGCGGACCAACTGGCTTCCTTTCAACCCCAAGTTACGGCCGACTTCAATCTGGGTCGTTGGCACCGACCGGAGGCCCGTGTGCAGATTGGCGATGAGCGGCCAGAGCGAAGAGAACCAGATTACCGCAACAATCGACCGGGACCCGGTCCCCAACCAAAGAATGATGACCGGCAGGATCGCGATCCCGGGCAACGGGTGTAAAACGGCCATTAAAGCTTGCACCCAGTCGGAGATGAGGGGGGAGAGCATCGCCCCCGTTGTCACCAGGGCGGCGGTGACCACGGCCAGACTAAGGCCCAATCCGATGATATATAGGGAAAAAGCCACTCTTGCCAAGAGCTCGCCCCCGCTCAACCCCGCCCACAGGTGGATCAAGACCTGACTCATCTTGGGAAAGAGCAGGGGAGGGAACCATCCGGTCCAGGCCATTAACTCCCAGCCGAGCAGCGCACCGATAATAAACAATACTTGGTTAAGCGTCTTTTTTCTTTCTGTCTTTTCTTCCCTTGCCTTCACCATGAGCCCCTCCCTGACTTTCCATCCTTAACTTACCACAACTTACGGCAGAAAGATCCCGGCAAAGGCCGGCCGCCATGCCAACACGGAAGGTCTTCGACCCTGGCTTCCAGCCCACCATAGCTTCTCGCCCAGAGGTTTGCCCGCCATGACAACGAACGCCATAGGCGCCAATTAATCCTGGCTGGCGCTAATACTGAATCCGCTCAAGCTCCGACGGACTGCCGGCCCGGCTCCCGATGATCGCCAGGACGTTATCGAAGGCGATCTCGGCCACACTGGCCGGCGCCCGTTGGATATAGCCGGCTTTCGCCATAAACTCCCCAAACCCCATCAGGCCATAGGGGGCGGCGGTGTAATTCATCCCTTCCCAGTTCAGATACTCCAAGGTCTTTTCGGGCGTGAGCCCAAACTCCGGGGCCAAAAGCTTGGCGGCCGCTTCTTTGTTGTTGTTGATCCAAGCCATCGCCTCGCCAATGGCGTTGATAAAACTACTGTAAACAACGGGACGGCGGTCATAAAACCGCTGCGGCGCAACACCGACGTTGAAGTTGAAGGGATGCCCGAAGATGGTCACGTCATCGATGACCAGGTGACATCCGGGTTGGGAGAGTTCTTCAAATAAGTAGGGGGGTGTGGTGAAATGGGCTTTGATCCCTTTCTTCGAGATCAGGGCGGCGGCACCATCCGGGTGGGGCATCGCGACGATGTTATTGTCAAGCGCCGTCGGGGAACCCAGCTCTTTTTCGGCCGCCATGGCCAGGAGAATATGCTGGATGCTGCCGGGGGAGGGGACGGCAATTTTATCCTCCGGTTTGAAATCCTTCAGGCTTTTGATGTTCGGGTCATTGGTGACCAGGCCGATCGGCACAATCACAAAGCCGCAAACGATCTTCCATTCACAGCCTTTATCCCACCCGATCAAAAAGGGGGGAATGCCCATAAAACCGACGTCCACTTCGCCGGAGATTAGGGCTTCGCGTACCGCGCCGCCGGAACCATACTCCTTCCAAACCGGTTTTAACCCGTACCGTTCAAAGATCTTCCGCTCCTTGGCCACCGTTAATGGGGCATACACGAGGCCGAATTGGCCGGCGATCTTGATCTCTTCCATCGGCGCCCCGTATACTTGCGGGAGCATTAAGCCGCCGGTGATTAAGGTCAAACATAAGAGAAGCAGGACTGATCTTCGCATACTACACCTTTCCTCCTTTTTGTCTCTGTTTTACCCTTCGCCGCCAAAGGGCAGTTATCACCGGGATAAAATATGAAAAAACCCGCCACAGTGTGCGGGTTTTTGTATACAAAGAAATGTTTTTAATCTTCCTTATTTATCTTCCAACGATCTTCATTTGCCGAAGGCCTCTTTGACTTTGCCGATGAATCCTTTTTCCGGAAGGCCCACTTCTTCCCCGAAGGCTTCGGCCACTTGGCGGATGGCTTCCCGTTGGGCGGGGTTCAGCTTGGTCGGCACCTCAATACGGACCCGGACCAATTCGTCACCCCGGCCGCTCCCATGCAGGTAGGGAATGCCTTTGCCGCGGATACGGAAGAGCGTTCCCGGTTGGGTCCCTTCGGGAATCCGCAAAGTCGCCGTCCCTTCCAAGGTCGGCACTTCGATGACGGCGCCCAACGCCGCCTGAGCAAAACTGATCTTATGCTCGAGGACGAGATCATTCTCCGTCCGCTTAAAGATGGGGTGCGGCTTCACCGTAATGTAGACGTAAAGATCGCCCGGCGGCCCGCCGCGCTCACCGGCTTCCCCTTCGCCGGCCACCCGGAGCCGGTGTCCCGTGTCGACCCCGGCCGGGATATTAATCTTGATCGTGCGGACCTGCCGGAGCCGCCCACGGCCGGCACAGGTTGGGCAGGGAGTCTCAATCAGCTTCCCTTCGCCTTGACAACGGTCACAGGTGCGGACGGTGGAAAAGCGGCCGAACATGGTATTCTGCACCGACTGGATCTGTCCGGTCCCACCGCAGGTCGGACAGGTCTTGATGGGCGTACCAGGTTTGGCCCGGTTGCCATGGCAAGTGGCGCAGATCTCCGTCCGGGGGACCTTGATGGTGGTCTCTTTGCCGAAGGCCGCCTCTTCAAATTCGATCCTCAGGTCGTAGCGCAAGTCCGCGCCCTTCTGGGGCCCGGTTCTTTGCCGCCGGCCGCCGCCCCCGAAGAACATATCAAAGATGTCGCCAAAACCTTCAAAAGCAAAGTCACCGAAACCACCCGGTCCGGCCCCGGCTCCGTAACCCGGGTCGGTCCCGGCATGGCCAAACCGGTCGTACGCCGCCCGCTTCTGCGGATCACTCAGTACTTGGTAGGCTTCATTGATCTCTTTAAACTTCTCTTCCGCCTGCGGATCCTCTTTATTGACATCGGGGTGGTATTTCCGGGCCAACTGCCGGTAAGCTTTTTTGATCTCATCCTCGCTGGCCCCGCGCTCCACCCCCAGCACTTCGTAATAATCTCTCTTCGCCATGGTTAACCACTCTTCCGCATTTTGATCACAGGCTCCCTCGCCTTAGTCTTTACTTGTCGTCTTTAATCTCGTAGTCGGCATCAACCGTAGGGCCTTCTTCCGCGGTTCCCGTTGACCCCGGCTGGCCCTGGCCGGAACCGGCGCCCGTCCCGGCTTCTTGGTGATAAATCGTAGCCGAAAGTTCGTGGAGCTCTTTCTCCAGTTTCTCCTTCTTCTCCCGGATCAGGTCATAGTCCTCGCCCGCCAAGGCCTTCGTCAGTTCTTC
This sequence comes from Bacillota bacterium, assembly GCA_012521315.1. GTDB lineage: Bacteria > Bacillota > UBA4882 > UBA10575 > UBA10575 > Capillibacterium. Next base: position 645 of record JAAYMP010000125.1, on the reverse strand, counting down.
TTTGGCCTGTTTGATCTTTTCGACCCGGTCGGCGGGGGCTTTATCACCAAGGTCCTTCAAGGTCTTATCGACCGAATAGACCAGGCTGTCGGCCTCGTTCTTCATCTCCACTTGTTGCCGGCGTTTCTTATCCTCCTCGGCGTACTGCTCCGCTTCTTTCATCATCCGGTCGATCTGTTCTTTCTTCAAACCGCTGGAAGTGGTGATCGTCACCTTCTGTTCTTTCCCGGTACCCAGGTCTTTTGCGGAAACGTGGACAATTCCGTTGGCGTCAATATCGAAAGCCACTTCAATCTGGGGAACCCCCCGCGGCGCCGGCGGGATCCCGTCCAGCCGGAACCGGCCCAAAGTAACGTTGTCCTTGGCAAATTCCCGTTCGCCCTGGAGCACATGGATGTCAACGGAGGTCTGGTTGTCGGCCGCCGTCGAGAAGATCTGCTTCTTTGACGTGGGGATCGTGGTGTTCCGTTCAATAATCCGGGTAAAAACGCCCCCGAGGGTTTCGATCCCCAGCGAAAGCGGGGTAACGTCCAATAAAACAATATCCTTTACCTCACCGGCCAGAACCCCCGCCTGGATGGCCGCCCCGATGGCCACCACCTCATCGGGGTTGACCCCTTTAAACGGCTCTTTCCCCGTGAGTTT
>JAAYMP010000124.1 GCA_012521315.1 Bacillota bacterium | reverse complement strand
TACTTTTTCTCCAACTGAATTAGGGGGCTAGATAGTTACCGGGGAAAAGCGGAAACCGGTTGGTTTTTTTTGAAGTTTTTTTCAGATAACACATCCGAGGGAGGAAAATCCACGGTTAACTAAGAATATACAATTATGTTTAGTTCATTCGTGCTTGTTTTGGTGGGAGGCTCATCGTGAGGTGATCATTTGATCGAATTAGAAAAATTCCAGGAGATAATCGAAGAACTGGCCCCGTCGGCCGTGGCGGACAAGTATGATCCTCCCCACTTCTGGCGCAAACCCGGTAAAAAAATGCAGAAGTTCGGGGTCTGTGTTGACCCGACCATTCAGAATATACGGATGGCGCAGCAAGACGGGGTCGATCTCCTGATTTCGCACCACCCCTGTTTCGAGCGGGACGAAGCGCTCTTTGCCGGGCAGGAAATGGGTGTTTTTGTTTTGCATAGCGCTTGGAATAAAGCACCGGACGGCAACACCGCGGTGCTGGCCCGTCTGTTGAACCTGCGCGAAATAGTTCAGGAGGGCGAGTTGTTGACCGGCCGGGTTGAGATGAGCCTGCGCGATCTGCTCCTTTCCTGCCAGCGCCTTTTAAACACGCCGGTGATGCCGTATGTCGGGGACTTGAACGCCAAGGCCTATAATGTGCTGCTCATTTCCGGACCGGGCTTCTCTCCCTTCTATAAAGAAGAGTGGGACAAGTATATTGCCCGGGGGTGTGATACGATTCTCTCCGCCGAACTGGGCCGGTTTGCCCTTTCCTATCTCTCCCGGCATAATATTAAAATGATCGATCTGGGCCACAGTGCGATGGCCCGCCCGGGCATGGAACATTTGACCTATGAGCTCCAGACGCGCTTGAAGATCTTCCACTGTCAAGTGGATTTTTATCCGGACCTCTATGCGGCCAATTACCAAACGGCCTCGTTCTACCCAGGGATTGAAAACTAATAACTTATTACTATGGAGGGTTGTGGGTGGCAAAAGACCAAAGGGAAAGGGAAAAGGCGATTATTGTCGGCAGTGAAGAAGAGGGGAGTTTGGACGAACTTGCCGCCTTGGTTGAATCAGCCGGGGGTCAGGTGGTAGAACGACTTGTTCTGCAGCGCGCGAAACCTGATCCGGCTTTTTTTCTGACCGAAGGGAAGCTGTGGGAGTTGAAAGAGTTGGTCGGCGCGAAAGCTGCCGCCCTGGTGGTCTTTGATGAAGAACTCACCCCGGTTCAGGCCCGGAACCTGGAGGAAGAGGCGGCGGTAAAAATTATCGACCGGACGGGGTTGATTTTGGATATATTTGCGCAGCGGGCGCGGACCAAAGAGGCCAAGTTGCAAGTGGAAAAGGGCCAATTGGAGTACCTCCTGCCCCGGTTGTCCGGGGAAGGAGTCAACCTCTCCCGTTTGGCCGGGGGGATTGGCACCCGGGGACCGGGGGAAACCAAGCTGGAAGCCGACCGTCAGCGGATCCGGGCGCGGATTGCCGTTTTGAACCGTCGTTTAAAACAGGTTAAAGCCAACCGGCGGTTGCAGCGGGCTCCCCGGCGCCGCCTGTCCTGGCCCGTCCTGGCGTTGTTTGGTTATACAAACGCGGGAAAATCCACCCTGTTCCGTTTCTTGACCGGGGCCGACGTCGACGTGGAAGACCGGTTATTTTCCACTTTGGACCCAACTTTTCGCCGGCTTACTTTCCCTAATCATCTGGAGACTTTGCTCATTGACACGGTGGGTTTGGTCCGGAAGCTCCCCCACCAGTTAGTGGAGGCCTTCCGGGCGACTTTGGAAGAGCTTTACGAGGCCAATCTCCTGTTGCATGTGGTGAATCTGGCCAGTCCCCATATGGAGGAGGAGTACTTGGCCGGGGTCGAACTCCTCCGGGAACTGGGGCTCGAAAACAAGCCCTTTATTACGGTGCTGAATAAGAAGGATTTGGTTCAGAATGAGTTTACCCTGCTCCGGGCGGTGCGTGCTTTCCCGCACGCGG
>JAAYMP010000249.1 GCA_012521315.1 Bacillota bacterium | reverse complement strand
TGTAATAAATCAGATTCTTGTAATGAATAACAATTTTTCATTTTAAAAGATTTAAATTTTTTATTGTCAAGAGATTAAAGAAATTTAATAAACTTTAGAGAAAAATAAATTTAGCTTTTTTATTTTCTCTATGAACATTCCTGTCCCCAGTCAGGTTGAAGATGTTCCTCACCTTCAAATCCAGAATCAGTATCAAAGTTCTCTGGCTTTTCTGGTATCCGTAGGACACACCATCCAGAAAGATCCCAACTGAAACCTACTGCTCCAAAAAACATAAAACTCATATCTTCAACATAAGAGGTATCCCATCCTCCAATATTCTGTTTGAAATTTGATGCTGCGAACATATAGCTCATATTTTTAACAGAAGAAGTATCCCATCCTCCGATGTCTCTATCAAAACTTTTTGCTTCTTGGAACATGTGACTCATATCTGTTACCTTTGATGTATTCCAGTCTGATATATCTTTATTGAAAAATACTGCTTCTCGGAACATGTGACTCATATTTGTTACATTTGTAGTATTCCAGTCTGATATATCTCCATTGAAGCTTATTGCTTCTCGGAACATGTGACTCATATCTGTTACATTTGTAGTATTCAAATTTGATATATCTCCATTGAAATTTACTGCTCTATAGAACATCCAACTCATGTTTGTCACCTTTGATGTATTCCAATCTCCGATATTTACTAAGTCAGAAACGGCCGAATCTCGTAGAAGATATGAAAGATCCTTTACAGTGGGCGGTAAGTTATTTGGAACTGTTAAAGTATCTATTGTAGAATTCAATGCTCCCGAAAGAGAGACAAGTCGGAGATCTCCCCAAGATATAATTTTTTCCAAATATATATTAGTTTCAGATTTCGTCGATCCACTTCCAAAATAAATTTTCTGATTGGGAGCATTTTCTTGTCCATATACTATTATCTCATAGTTAATTTTATCTTCATATTGATGAGAAATCGGTACATTTGTATTCGTTAATTTTATCTTTTCCAATGGAGTTTCATCTCCCCAATCTATCCAAACGTAACCATTTCCTGATAAATATAATTGAAAAATATTGGGTTGTGGCGAATCTTCTCCTCCTCTATTAAAATCTATCTGCAATATCATTCCATTTTCCTGTCTAATAGGTTCAATCTTTCCTATTTCATCCTCTATTGATTTCCGAAGATCCTTATCTTTTATGATATATTCAATAATAAGATCAAGTATATTATAGCGATTCGATTTAATACGCTCTAATATATCAGATAATGAAATGCAAAAATCCATTTTAAGAAGATCATAAAAATAAAAAATTATTTTTTTTAAATCCTATCTCTCTATAGATCATTTCATAATCTAGATCTCTACAATCTCTCCAAATATCAACATCTCCGTCGTATACAGACAAATCTTTCTTTGACGATTGTGTTTAAGTTTAGTGATGTCATTCTTTTTATTCAGAAGTGGAGATAATGAAAAAAATATGTTCTATTTTTTATTTATAGTTTGTAGATCTATTTTGTATTATGATGGACAATTTCCCCAGTCAGGTTGAAGAACTTCAATATTAGCGAAACGAGCACTAACATCAAAGTTACTTGGCTTAGAAGTTATTTCTGTGACACACCAGTCAGAGAGATCTCGAATGAAACTTGTTGCTCCGGAGAACATACGAGTCATATCTGTAACGGAAGAAGTATTCCATCCTCCAATTTTCTGATTGAAACTTGTTGCCAAAGCAAACATCCAACTCATGTCTGTCACCTTTGAAGTATCCCATCCTCCAATATTCTGATCGAACTTTGTTGCAGATCTAAACATATGACTCATGTCTGTTACATTTTTAGTATCCCAATCTGATATATCTCCATTGAACTCTATTGCTTGAAGAAACATGGAACTCATGTTCTCTACATTAGAAGTATTCCAATCTCCGATATTTTCTACGTCAGAAACGGTAGATTCATGTAGAAGATATGAAAGATCCTTTACAGTTTCTGGTAAGTTATTTGGAACTGTTAAAGTATCTATTGTAGAATTCAATGCTCCCGAAAGAGATACAAGTCGGAGATCTCCCCAAGATACAATTTCTTTCAGATATTTATTAGTTTCAGATTTCGTCGATCCACTTCCAAAAGAAATTTCCTGATTGGGATTATCTTTTTGGCCATATACTTTCACAGTATATTCGTTGCCTTCATTAATATCATATTCATGTTCATAAAAATCATCAGTCGATGTACTTAAATCTACTTCCAAAGAAGTTCCATCTCCCCAATCTATCAAGATGATACCGTTTCCAGATAGATATAATCGAAAAATATTGGACTGTGGCGGATCTTCTTGTCCTCTAGTAAAATCTATCTTTAATATCATTCCATTTTCTTCTCCTGGATCATCTGGTTCTTCCAGATCTTTCTCAATTTCAATTTTCCTGTCTAATAAATCTCTGAAATCTCTATCTCTCAGTATATCTTGAACTATGAAATCAAGGAGGCCATGTTCATTTCTCTTGATAGCCTTGATAATTTCATACAATAAATCAGATTCTTGCAATAAATAACAATTTTCCATTTTAAAAGATTTAAAATTTTAAATTTCTATCTCCTCCGACTTATCTTATTGCGTTCCCAACATCAGAAAAAAATTGAATAACCAAGGATATAAGAAAAATAAAAAATATTTTTTTTTAAAATCCTATCTCT
>JAAYMP010000009.1 GCA_012521315.1 Bacillota bacterium | reverse complement strand
CTGAAACTTGGAAACCAGCTTTCTTTTGAGCACTTTCCCCAGGAGGGGGAGGCCGCCGATCAATCCGGCCAGCCCTTCAAGGGGGATCTTTTCCGGATGGTTTAAAGGAATGGTGGCAACCAGGGGTACGCCCAGCGCTGCCAGTTCAACCGTATTCGTGCCGGGAATTGTCAATGCCAAATCCGCCCAGTTCATTAAGGAATACTGTTGATAGTGGAAACAGGGAAGGCGAAGACCGGTCGCCGTCCTAATCTCACCCAGGACCTTTAAAGGACCGGCGTTGTCCAAAGAGCCTTTCCCTGCTGGGGAATAGGTGGCAAACACCCCCCATTCCTGAGCCCCCCAGTCGGAAAGGGCGGCCACTAGCTGTTCTTCCGTGACAAAGGGAGAGATACTCACCGCCATCACCAGCGATGGCATCTGTGCTCTGATCTTCTCCGCTGTTTTTATATAAAAAGCAAGCATATATTGGAAATGAACCGGGCGGCTTCCGGGAAGCAACAATAAGCCGGGAGCTTCCTCATTTCCCATCAGTTTTTTCATCTGTTCTTTAGAGTACTCGGGTTTTACCGCATCTAGCATTAAATTGCCAATTACTTCTGTTTTTCTTTTTACCGTCGGCTTCTTAATTTTATCGGCCATCCAAGGGTAAGCCATGGCAAAGCGCGCAAAAGAGTTGGCCCAATTGGCCAGCCCTTCCGTATAGGCGACCGCCGGGTAACGAAGGCGTTTCGCCAATAAGGCAGCATAAGTCAGATCGCCCCCTAAAAAAAGGATGATTCCCTTTCCGGCCGGGTTAAACTTGGCCGGAGCTCTCCCGGTTATAATGAAACGGATCGTTTCTTCTGCACCAATCACCTGTTCCACTTGGGGCAGTTCCGCCACAACCCGGTTTTCGGCACCACTGGCAAACGGGCACGGGGGAATAAACACCGTCAGCCGGTACGGCCATGGGAAATCCTGGAGGGCATCAACAACCGGTTTCAACCATCCGGAGACTTCCCCCGGACTGTTTACAGTAATAATAATATCCAACGGCATTGGCCCAGCTTCCCCCTTTTTATATGTTGTGATATAATTAGTTTATATTTTGGTATTTCCGAAAAGATAGATTACCAGAGGGGATGAAAGGAATGGACACCCAGCAAAATCCCGGACGGCAAAGGCAGAAGATAAATATTATATTGGAAAGAACCGGTTGGTACTTGACCTTTGCCTTAGTTCCTTGTGGACAGCCCTACTTTGGTCTTTTGTTTTTATTAATCTCGAAATTCGCTTCCCTGTTCGGCCGGGAAAAGCAGGAGCAGAATCTTTCCTCTGTCCCCCGTTTAGCCAAACGCACCGGACAGCTGTTTGTTTTCTTGCTGGTTTACATGTTCATAAATAGTTTTTTTTCCAAGCAACCTATAAATTCTCTCTTGCTTTCCCTGGCTTTTTCATTGGTCTTTTATTTTTATTTCTTCGGCAGTCAGCGTCTAGCCTTCTATGATCGGAAGTTCCTAACCACCTGTTTTTTTCTTTTTACTGGCGGCGGCATCGCCGTCTCGGTGGTAACCTTAATCCGCTATTTTAGCCTAAACCTGCCCCGAGCTGTGCTTTTTGGCGGACCCAACAGCCTGGGGACTTTAATTATCATGTACACCGGCGTCGGCCTCGGCTTTCTTTTGGCGAAAGGAAAACCTTACTCTTACTTTGTTTACCTCTTTTTACCGGCGTCCGTTTGTGCCCTTTTGGCCACCCAGTCCCGCGGTGCCTGGCTGGGTTTTGCCGGAATGTTTGTCATCCTTATACTCCTCAACTACAAAAAGAAAATCGCCCTTATCTTTCTGGTCATTTTGGTGCTGGCCGCTGGTTTACTGATGATTAACCCTACTCTCAACGACCGCTTTTTATCTATCTTTTCCCTTGAGAAGGGTGGCAACATGACCAGGATTCATATTTGGCAAGCCAGTTTAGACATGATTAAGGATAAACCGCTCCAGGGTGTAGGTTTAGGGGTTTTCCCCGACGTCTATCCCGAATACGCCCCTCCAGCAGCGAAAAAGGAAAAAACCTTTGCTTTTGCCCATAATATTTTTCTCCAGATGGCCGCCGAATTGGGATTATTCGGTTTGCTTCTCTTTATCTTGGCCTTTGCCCATGCTTACTTTCTTGCATATAAGTTGACCAAAAGCGGAAACCCTTTTTATCAGGGTATATTTGCTTCGCTCGCGGGCGTTTTCATTCATCAACAAGTTGATCTCCCGATCTGGAAAACCAACATCGGCATCGGTTTTTGGCTTCTGCTTGGTTTGGCTGTCGGGCTTTATGCCGTGGAAGCAAAGAAAACCGCAGTTACCACCGTCCCCCCTCAGCCTGTTCGCTAGAGTCTGACCATGCGGGGTCAAGCCTGAAAAACCGGTAATGATCTGATTTTTTATCGGAACAAGGAAACAACGGTGAGAGCCGATCAAGGACATAAGGAGTTTTTGACGATGGGCTTAAATGCCAGTGTAGTAATTCCTACTTACAATTCCCAGTTTCTGCTTGCCTTTTGCTTAAGGGCCCTCTTTGCCCAGACG
>JAAYMP010000123.1 GCA_012521315.1 Bacillota bacterium | reverse complement strand
TCCTCTATTTCTTTTTGATCTTTCTTTCCATTCGCGAGTTTATTTCCGGGGAAACCTGTTATGTTACGCTGCTCTCCCTCGTTGGTTACGGCATCAATGCGGCACTGTTATGGCCTAACTACCGTTTACTTGCTCACGTCTACGGTCCGGGTCCGGCCGTTTATGGTTTTTTCATCGGTACAGGCTTCTTTTGCCTGGTTTTAGTCGGGGTCTTTACCTATTTTTATGCCAAATCCGACTATGAGCTTGCCCGTCATCTGCAGCAAATGTTGGCGGAGAAAGAAGCCGCTTTGAAAGAGACTTACCTTACCCAGGCCAGCCTTGAAGAAAAATACGCCTTTTCCTATACCCTGACCCTGATCCAGCAGTTTCTCCTCGAAGAGATGGACGAAACCAACCTCCTAACCCGAATCACCGACATTATCCAGGGGATCGTGGGCAGTTACAGCTGTGCCATCTTTAGTCTGGCTAAAGACAATACCATCAGGCTTGCCGCTTCTTCCGGAAAACAACTCCCGCCGGACCTTCCCGCGTTTGTCCAGCGTCCGGACAGCTTGGTGGGGTTGACCATTAAAAGCCAAACCATCCATAATGAAAAAGACGCTTCCTTTGCCGAACGCAATTTCTGGGCCGAGCATAGTATTAACTCTTTGATCGCGATCCCCCTCTCCACCAAGAATAACAAGCTGGGGGTGATCCTGGTCACCAGCGCCCAGAGCTTCTCGTTTGACCAAGAGCAACAGGAACAGCTGATGATCATTGCCAACCAAGTCAGCTTGGCTCTGGAAAACACCCGTCTCCACAAAGAAGCAAAGTTAATGGCCTGGCATGATTCGCTCACCGGTCTATACAACCGTAACTATCTTAACATCTTCCTTTCCATTGTGGAAGACAGCACCAGCAATCGATTGGGCTGCTTGCTCTTTGATCTCGACCACTTCAAAGTGGTTAATGATACCTACGGCCATACCACCGGCGACATGGTCCTGAAAAAGCTGGCCACGATTCTGTCCAAACATACCTCCCCCGGCCGGATTGCCGTCCGTTATGGCGGGGAAGAATTCGTTATGCTTGATTTGAATTCCAGTCTGGAAGAGCTCTACGCCTTGGGCGAACAGATCCGGAAGGAAGTGGCCGCCCTCAAGTTCTGGACTGCAGCGGGCGAGGAGTTCACCATCACGGTCAGTTGTGGGATCGCCCTTGACAACACCGGTTTCGACAAGGTGTTCACCGACGCCGATTCCGCCCTTTATCAAGCGAAAAACCAGGGGCGCAACCAAGTGGTGATTTACGACAGCAAAGAATTGGAAACCCCGGTTGATTAGGGAGCCTTCCCAGATAAAAACCGCCGTCCCTTTTCGTGCCTGATGTAGCACGGGGCGAGGACGGCGGTTTTTCGTTTTTTGTTATGCTTTAGACGCGGCATCAGCCTCAGGAACCAGGGTAATCCGCCCGTCCCGGAAACGGACCACACAGGGACGGGCATCAATTTGCGCACAATAGGAAATATCAGCGGTAAAACCCAGGGCCGCCAAGCCTTTCGCATGCTGCGTCTGGTACAAAACGGCTACCGGGTCCGCCGTGGGCTGGCCCATGAGATGCCGGTAAGCCGCCAAACCGATCCGGGCGGCGTCGGTCAGCTCCGCTTCTACCCCCTGGGCCAGGAGCCGCTCAATCATCAACCCGGCACAGAGCAGATCTTCCAAGCCCGGTTCCCCTGCGGTCCCGGCGCAAAAAAAGACCACTTCCCCTTTGTCCGCCAAATGGGCACTGGTCCGTCCGGCATTAAGGAAGGAACCGATTAAGATCTCCGCAGCGTGTTCCGCTTCGAGCAGGGCTTGCGTCCCGTTGGAAGTGGTCAGGATAATTTTTTGGCCGGCAACAGTTTCGGCCGTATATTCCAAGGGGGAGTTTCCCAGATCAAAACCGGGAATTTTAAGCTTCTTGCGTTCACCACCGGTCAAACAACCGGACCCCAGTTTCCTCCGGAAAAGTGCCGCTGTCCCCGGGTCGGCCACCGGAAAAACAGCGAGACAACCGTTGGTCAGCGCCGTCACAATCGTGCTGGTCGCCCGTAAAACATCAATGACGACCACCGTTTTTCCGTAAAAGTCCCGCCGCCCCTTATTCCCGGCGGCAAAGATGAGGTCGATTTTCATACTGTCATCCCACTCCACAACTGATGCTCGGTCTTTTTCTGGTCACGCTGGTCTTTCGGAAAAACAACTCTGACCTGTCCGATCTTCGTTTCCCCGCCGTCTTAATGATAAGCCGCGGTCAAATGTTCAATCTCCCGCAGGTGCAAACGCCAGTAGGGACCGGAAAATTCACCCGGCAGCGTCCATGTGTGCAAATTTTCCCCCAGATCCAGGTCTTTAAAGAACAAATACAACCCAAGCAGTTCAGAAAAGTTTAGATCGGTCTGGAGGTAGTCCCGGCCGATCCGGATCAGATCCGGGAAACGCCCCAGCAACCGGAGGAGGGTCTCCTTCTCCTGCAGTTTGCGCGCCAAGGCCGCCAGAAACTGTTGTTGACGACGGGTGCGGGTAATATCGCCAAGGGCATCGCGGCGGAAGCGCACAAACCCCAAGGCCTGGTTCCCGGTGAGCGTTTGTCGGCCCGGCTGGAGATCAATACTAAAACCGGCGCTGTGGTCCTCATAAAGCATTCTTTTATCCACGGTGACCTCAACCCCGCCCACCAGATCCACAATCTCCTCAAAGCTTTGGAAATCAACCATCAAATACCGATCCACCGGCATCTCCATAATATTTTCCACCAGGGATTTGGTAAGCTCATAACCGCCGTGGACATGGGCCATATTGAGCCGCTCCTGCCCGACCCCGGGAATCTCAACAAGGCTGTCGCGGGGGATTGAAAAAAGCGCGGCCCGACCCTTTTCCGGACGTACGGCCAGAAAAAGCATGGTGTCGGTCCGCGGCCGTTCGAGCTCACCCTGCTCGTTGTAGTTGGGCGCATCGATGCCCAACAGCAAAATGTTGGTCGGGGTTTGGAGAAACTTTTCCATCCCGTTTCGCCACCGTTGCCAGGTCAAGTACAAGGTCAACTGCCCAAAGAAAATGAGCGCCACCGCCGCTACCACCAGCTTTTGGGCCAATCCGGGCCGGGCTTTCGGGTCAGAGAAAAGTTGCATGCAAACCCCTCCTTTAACGCGCTTACCCGTGAAAACTGAACCTCAGTCCCTGGGCGCTTCCCCTTCTCCCGGCTGCGCTTTGGCTGTCGGTTCTTGAGTTGCTTCGGGTTCGGTCGGTTCGGATCCGTCTGCGGCGTCCCGGGGGCTGCCGGTCCCGTGACCGTCCGGGGCGTTTTCCCCTTCAGCGGGCAGTTCCGCCCCGGTCAACAAGGCTTCGAACTCGGCCCCTTCGAGCGTCTCTTTCTCCAGAAGCGTACGGGCGACCCGGTCCAATTCCTCCCGGTGGGCGGTGATGATCTCTTCCGCCCGCTTATAAGCCTGGTCAACCAGCATACGCATCTCCCGGTCAATATTGGCGGCCACTTCCTCACTGTAGTTCTTGTCCCTGGAGATGTCCCGCCCCAGGAAAACCAGTTCCTCGTGGCCATGGCCAAAGGTCATGGGTCCCAACTGGTCGCTCATCCCGTACTCCATGATCATCTTCCGCACCAGTTTGGTCGCCCGTTCCAGGTCATTGCGGGCGCCGGTACTGATCTCACCCAGCGCGATCGCCTCCGCAACCCGGCCGCCCAGTAAAAACATGATATTTTCCATTAGTTCGGTCCGGGTCGCATAATTTTTATCTTCCAAAGGCAAGGCTAAGGTGTAACCGCCGGCCTGCCCCCGGGGAATAATGGAGACTTTATGAATCGGGTCGACGGTCGGCAAGTAGTGCCCGACCAGCGCGTGACCCGCCTCATGGTAAGCCGTTAATTCCCGTTCTTTTTCACTCATAATCCGGCTTTTCCGTTCCGGCCCCGCAATCACGCGCTCAATCGCTTCCTCGCAATCTTCCATGGTGACTAGCTTCTGGTTCTTGCGGGCCGCCAGCAACGCGGCCTCGTTTAACGTATTGGCCAGATCGGCTCCGGTAAACCCGGGGGTCCGCCGGGCTAAGACTTTAAAATCGATCGCCGGATCCAACTTCTTCCCCTTGGCGTGCACCCTCAGGATCTCTTCCCGGCCCTTGATATCGGGAATATCCAGCACCACCTGGCGGTCGAAACGACCGGGTCTTAGTAAGGCCGGGTCCAAAACATCAGGCCGGTTGGTGGCCGCCAGAATGATAATGCCTTCATTCGGTTCAAACCCGTCCATCTCCACAAGGAGCTGGTTCAAGGTCTGCTCCCTTTCGTCATGGCCTCCGCCAAGCCCGGCGCCCCGTTGGCGGCCGACCGCGTCGATCTCGTCGATAAAGACAATACAAGGGGCATTCTTCTTTGCGTTTTCAAAAAGGTCGCGGACACGGGAGGCCCCCACGCCGACAAACATCTCCACAAAATCGGAACCGCTGATGCTGAAGAAGGGCACGCCAGCTTCGCCGGCCACGGCCTTGGAAAGCAAAGTCTTGCCCGTCCCTGGGGGCCCGACCAATAATACCCCCTTGGGAATCCGCGCGCCCAGTTCGGTAAAACGCCGCGGTTGTTTTAAAAACTCAACAATCTCGGCCAATTCTTCCTTAGCCTCATCGGCCCCGGCCACATCATCAAAGGTAACCTTGGTCTTCCCTTCCGCCGTATAAAGACGGGCCCGGTTTTTCCCAAACGAGATCGCCTTATTCCCCGAACTTTGCATCTGGTTGATTAAGAAAAACCACAAACCGACAAAGATTAAGATGGGCAACAGATTGGGAATGATCATGGACCACCAGGGTTCGGTCTTCTGCCGGTAGGTCCGTTCCACGCCCGCCCGGCTCAACGGACCTTCATAGACATCTGGGGCCAAAGTGGGACTGGGTCCTTGCGACACAAATTCCCTGACTTCTTTCCCATTAGCCGAATATTCCCCTTCAATCTGGCCGTCGGTGAAAACAGTAACCTTGAGGACAACCCCCTGCTCCACCCGGGCCAGGAATTCATCCCATGTCCATGTTTCAACATTGTTATTGGTGCCGAAAAAAGTCCACAAAACAAATAAGGAGATCGAAACTAAGACTAGATAAAAGACTAATTCCCTAGCAAAACGCAAAGATAAACCCCCTCTCGAGGTGAAAAATGTCATAGGTTAAATTATACCATAGCCGTTTCTTTTCGACAACACTACTGGTACGGTCGGTAGCGGAGATAAAGCACCCGCCGGCTCCCGGCGGTGATCTTCCCCCACGCCGCCGGGCGGAGCCCCATCACCCCTAAAATCCGGTCATTTCCGTCAACCAAAATTGGATAAGCCCACCGCGCATGGCGGGGGATCTTCGCGCTGATCAGCAGGTCCTT
>JAAYMP010000255.1 GCA_012521315.1 Bacillota bacterium | reverse complement strand
TTTATAGTGAATTTCTAATTTTTAGAGTAAACTCCGGGAACACTCTTTTTATTTCTTTACTTACCTGTATCAGTGCATCAGCATCAGATGGTGCATCTGTAATGCATTTGGCGTTTGCTATCAAACCTACCGCATATGCTAATACAGCAAGTCCGGCATCTGCTCCGCTCCATCCAGAGCATTCAGTTAATTGTTTACCGAATGATTCTATAATAATCTTCATCTTATCATGAAGCTCTGCCATACTTAATGGCAATCTATCAGAGAGATTTTTTCTTGCAACAAAAGTCATACAAGTATTAATGGCTTCAGACATAACTGAACGAGGTCTCCCTTTGCGCTCAATGCTTAGTGGCTGGACACTTGTAATCCAAAAGGGTGAAGATCGGTATGCCTGAATTATCGCATCCCAGCCATTCACAGAACTATGAGAATATATGAAAGAAAACACCCCGTCAGGTTTTAGTACGCGAGCGGCTTCTTTAAATGCTTGTTTAAGCTCGATACAATACGATTGATGGGCGTCCTTTCCTTTCCCTTGACGCCGGGAAGATGCAACTAGTTCGTATTTTGTATCAGTTTGCTCTGATGAAAATAAAATAGGCTCAACTTTTTGTAGCAAAATTCGCTTCCATGCATAGAAGAAATCTGCAAGTATGGAGTAGTAAATGTTATCATAATATGGCGGATCGGTAATGATAGCATCAAACATATCGTTTTCAAATGGTAACTCCTGAGCGTGGGCATGTTGAACAGTTATTTGTCCGCCAGTCTGCTCAAACGAGGACATACCTTTGATTATTCTTTCGAGTTTATCCCATAAATTTGCAGGGCCACGTAAAAGCATATCTGTTTCCGTGTAATCCCATAGCATAGCAACGCCTGGCCCGCAAAAAGCGCGCCCAACCTGCTCATTTCCGGGTATCCACATTGACATTCTACAGTTCCAATCGACAACCTGATCTATAAAGCTGGAGAGGACACCGATTACGAATTTAGCCATAACTTCGTTATCTCTTGCTAAGCTCTCGTATTCATTAGCGAGTTCTTTTATTAGGTACAATAAAAAAATCCTTTGCCTACGGTTTAGAAAATCAGCATGTGTCCTAATACCGTAAAGAGCAGGATTAACGATTCCTGACCACACGGGGAGTTCACTTTTTGGTAGCGAAATATTTAATTCATCAAGAATCCGGTTTTCTTCGGCATTGATGTCGGAAATTGAGGGCATTGCGTTCTCTGGAGCTAAGTTGAATGTCTTACCTATTTTTTCAATATCAATAGTTGCCAGTAAGACGTCTTCACACTGTGTAATATCGATTTTCTCCTGTAGGGAATGGCAATGTGGACAAAAGCATCTTCCAGATCCCCGCTCCCACGCAGATGTGAAAGATTCTTTATCGGAAAGTTGACGAATTACAATTGATTCATCACCCCCATTAGCTGTCGTTACAAATGAAAGCCGTTTACCTTTTTTTGTAGTGAGCCATGGGCGCTTGATAAGATGAAATAACTTTCCACATTTATCACACGCGGTTTTATACGACCACATATATCCAAAAGTCTTTCCAGCACTTTTTTCACGGAGTGGATAAAGCCAATCTGTGTCACTTTTAAGCCGGGTTAACACCGCCTTTCCTGATTTCATAACAGTTGATTTTGCAGTTTCTAGGTCAACTTGATTTGCATAAATCATATTGCATTTCTGAATGAAAACAGACAACTGATT
>JAAYMP010000008.1 GCA_012521315.1 Bacillota bacterium | reverse complement strand
CCATGGTAATTACGAACTCTTGCACCAAGTGGTTAAAGCGGCCGGCCCGGTTGATCTGCTGCTCCACGCCGGGGACGGGAGTAACGATCAGGAGAGGTTGGCCCGGGATTTCCCCGCCCTGGCCCTGGCGGCGGTAGCCGGAAACTGTGATCCTTTTTCCACGCGCCCCCGCGAACTCTGGTTAAACGTGGGCGGCCAGCGGCTTTTCTTGACCCATGGCGACCGGTACCAGGTGAAATGGGACCTGCTCCGCCTGTTTCTGGCCGGGAAAGAACGGGGGGCGAGGCTGATTGTCTTTGGGCATACCCACTGCCCGCTGGTCAAATACGAAGAAGGGATCCTGCTCTTTAACCCCGGAAGTCTCAGCCGGAACAATACCGGGGAGAACCCCAGTTACGGGTGGTTGGAGCTGGAATCCGTCGGTTGCCAACCAAAACTGGTCTTTGTCGGGAAGAAAAAGGCATGAAGGGATAGCGCAAACCGGGCGCTATCCCTTTACTTTTACCACCGGCTGGTTGTTTTTTGTTTTAAGAGGATTAAACTATCAATCGCTTCCGTGGGCGAGAAGATGTTGTTTTCGATCAGTTCGATCAGGTAATTGAAGGTGTTTTCTTCGGGGGACAACAGGTATGAAGAAAACCGGTGGCGTTGTATGTAATCAAGGAGGTTGTTCCGGGAAACCTTCCCCAGTTCATAAAGGCAGAACTCGAGAACGAGGTTGTTGATCCGGTCATGGAGTGACAGGTGGTTCCGGTAAGACAACTGTTGCGCGGTCAAGTAATTGGCAAAACGATTGGGGTCAATCCGGCGTTCTTTGGCCTTATCCGTCAGCCGGACAACCAAAGCCAGCTCCGGATCGATATTTCCCAGCAAAAGATAGCGGATCTCTTGAAGCTCACCCGGGGCTTTCGGGGGAGTGGACGGTGGCCGGAAGTCGAGATCCTTTTTGCTTTGGCCGGGGGGGTTAATATCGAACCAAAACCGGAGAAACTGTTCTGAACTGGTCTGTCCGGGTGAAGATGGGGCTTTGACCTCCACATCCTTGCCGGCTTGACTGTCGGCAACCGCGACGGCAATACCCAGGAAAACCAAAGACAAGACGATTACCAACAGGGAAACAACACGAAAATTCGGCTTATATGGGAACTTCATTTCCTAACCTCCATCGTTTTATATTATTGATGGGAAGCTGTTTTGCCCTTATTGTATTTCGGGTTGGTAAGAGAAATCCCTTTTTCTTCTTTTTTGGGTGAACCGATCACCGGCGGGACGATCTGAAATCCTTGCGCGAAGTATTTTACAGGAGACGGAACCATAGATTATAATGGAAATATGATAAAAAAAGGAAGGGAGGGCATCATATAAAACCGGTCATCGGGGTTACTTGCCGTCATGATCGAGAACGCCGGCCCGATCAGTACATGCTGGCGGGGGACTACTGCCGAGCGGTCGAAAAGGCCGGCGGCATTCCGGTTCTGCTTCCGGCGCTGGCGGCGTGTGACCGTCCATTACGCAGCTTCTGCCAAGGCTTGCTCCTCAGCGGGGGGGGGGATTTTGATCCGGCTTACTTCAACGAAGCGCCCCATCCGCGGTTGGGAACGGTCGATCGCGACCGGGACTGCTGGGAGATTCTCCTCATCCGTAAAGCCCAGGCGGAAAGCCTGCCAATCCTGGGGATCTGCCGTGGGGTGCAGGCTTTGAATGTGGCTTTTGGCGGGACGCTTTATCAGGATTTACCCGCCCAATACCCACAACAGCCCAACCGGCCTTTGCTTCCCCACGACCAGCCGGCCCCGGGCGGTCCAGCCACGCACCGCGTGACCATTAAGGCCGGTTCACTGCTGGCGCGGATCCTGGCGTCTACGGAGATCTGGACCAACTCCTACCATCACCAGGCGGTGAAAGACCCGGCGACAAATCTGCGCGTCACAGCCCGGAGTGATGACGGGGTGATCGAAGGACTCGAGGGAACCGGCGACCATTTTCTCCTGGGGGTGCAGTGGCATCCGGAACGGTTGGAGAATACCGATTCGCAGCGGTTGTTTGCCGCTTTTATCCTCGCCTGTCGGCAGATTACTTAGTGTTCTTTTGAAGCAGGTCGCTTGTGAATAAAAGAGAAAAGGAGCGATGATCATTAACAGAAGATATAACAATTTAGCCTTTGTGGTCTTAGCCGTTGTCATTGTCTTCTTCTCCGGCTGCCGGGTTAACATTACGATGGGGGAATATAAGATTTCCGGACGGGTCACCGCGGCAGATGGGGAAACCGGGATTCCAGGCGTGCGGATCAATTACCAAATAAACAATTACAGCTGGCGCTGGACCACGACATCGCTCTACGGTCAACCGGGAACTTGGCAGATCCGGGCGGATAAAGGTGACCGGGTAAAAATCTGGGCGCAGAAAGAGAATTATCTGTTTCAACCCGCGTACCGTCAGATCAATTCTGTGACCGGCGATTACAACAATGTGGATTTTACCGTTAGTGGCTGGTACGATGATTTTTCCAACCCGTCCAGCGGCTGGGCGCAGGATGATTCGTGCGGTTATAACCTAGGCGAATACCGGTTAAGGGCGACGCCGCCCTATTACACCCGGGTGATGGCCCCGCATCCCGTACCGCTCAGTTACACTATTGAAGCAAGGATCTCTTCCTATGATGATAACGGTGGCTATGGCTTTGTCTTTAATTATTCCGGTGAAAAGGTGGGCGATTACTTTCATATTTTCCGGGTTAAACCGGGCGGGGATCTGGCCAGTGGCTATCAACCCTATTTTCAACTGCTTAAAGCGAAGATCGTCGGGATCTCTGATCAGGGTTTCGTGCTTGATCATGAAGTGATCGTCAACGAGATTAATTTCGGAATTGAAGAATATAGTAACAAACTCAAAGTTAAACAGAATTGGCGGGAAGTATGGCTTTTTATTAACGATGATAGGGTTTGGACCGGATTTATCGAGGCCGAACCGGTTACCTCTTTGGATTTTGGTTTTTACGCTTGCGCGGATGGTTTAGATGACTATGAGGTATGGTTCGATCATTTGGAAGTCGATGGCGCCGTTTACCAACAAAGTCAAATCCGTATCCAAGCTTCAGGAATGCCAAAGGCCTTTCAAGACATGGTACAACACAAGTAGTTTAGGAAAAGGAGCCAAAAACGAGACCGTGTGGTCTCGTTTTTAAGTAACGGGAAGAGTTTATAGCCGTATAAGTTTATATATTATCGCCGTCTAAGTTTAAGTTTATATAGCAAGAAGAAAGGGAACCGTTGGGGTAAGAAGGGACCCAACTTTAGCAAGAAAAGAAGAATGGCAGGTGGGAAGGATGGAAAAAAACCGGATCACCGTAGTTTACGGTGAAAATCCGCGGGAAATGGTCGAAACCTTGTTGGCGGAGCTGAAGCCCGAGACGGTGCTGCGCCCGGGGGCGGTGATTGGGCTCAAACCAAATCTGGTCTTGGCCAAGCCCGCCGGGTCGGGGGCAACGACCCATCCGGAGCTTGTGGAAGGGATCATCCGCTACTTCCGGGCGAAAGGCTTCACCAAATTGGTCATTATGGAGAGTTCATGGGTGGGGGCCCGGACGGAGGAGGCTTTCCGGGTCTGCGGTTACCGGGAACTGGCGGCGCAGTACGGCGTGGAGCTGCTTGATTTAAAAAAAGACCGGACCATGACGAAAGCGACGGCGGACGGCCTCTTAACAGTCTGTGCCGTCCCGTTTGCCGTGGACTATTTGATCAATCTTCCGGTCTTAAAGGCCCACTGCCAAACCCTGCTGACCTGTGCCCTGAAAAATTTGAAGGGTTGTATCCCCGACGATGAGAAGCGGCGTTTTCACCGGCTTG
>JAAYMP010000122.1 GCA_012521315.1 Bacillota bacterium | reverse complement strand
GGAAGCGGAAGAGATTGAACTGGAGATCGACCCCAATGACCTGAGGATCGATGTTTACCGCTCTTCCGGCCACGGCGGGCAAAGCGTCAATACGACCGACTCGGCGGTGCGGATCACCCATCTGCCCACCGGTATGGTGGTTACCTGTCAGGACGAGAAGTCGCAACATAAAAACAGGGAAAAAGCTTTGAAAATTCTGCGCGCGCGGTTGCTTGACAAGTTGCAACAGGAGCAACAGGCGGAGTTGGCCTCCACCCGGCGGAGTATTGTCAAATCCGGTGACCGGAGCGAGCGCATCCGGACGTATAATTTCCCGCAGAACCGGGTGACCGACCACCGGATTGACCTAACCCTCTACCGTTTGGACAGCATTATCGCCGGTGATCTGGACGAGTTAATCTCAAAGCTGCGCCTCTCGGAACAGACCGAGAAGTTGCAGGCGATGAATGAAGGCGGAGTGGCATGAGCCTGACCGTAGAGACGGTCCTGCGGGAAACGGCTCGTTTTTTTGGCAAAAGGGGTCTGGAAGGGCCACGGCTGGAAGCCGAACTCTTAATGGCTCATCTGCTGGGGACCGACCGCATCCGGTTGTACATTGAAGGTGACCGTCCTTTGACCGACAGCGAGCTTAATGCTTACAAGGATCTGATTCGCCGGCGCTTGTCCGGTCAGCCGCTGGCTTACATTACGGGAAGAAAATCCTTTTTAAACTGGGAGTTTCAGATTACTCCCGATGTTTTGGTCCCCCGGCCGGAGACCGAAATCCTGGTCGAAAAGGCAGTTGAGTTGTGCCGGCCCCGGGGGACGGGGCGTCTTTTGGAATTGGGAACGGGCAGCGGGGTGATCGCCATTGCCCTGGTCCATTATTTACCGGGTTTTCAGATCGATGCCGTCGATCTTTCCCCGGCCGCTTTACAAGTGTCCGCGGCCAATGCCGAAGCGCATCAGTTGACGGACCGGATCAGTTTTTATTGCGGGGATCTCTTTGCCGCCGTGACCGGCCGTGAACAGCCGGTTTATTCCGGCATTGTGACAAACCCGCCCTATATCCCCACCGCAGTGCTCCCCACTTTGGCCCCGGAAGTCCGGAATGAACCGCGCCCGGCCCTGGATGGCGGCCCGAGCGGGACCGAGGTGATCGCCCGGATCATTGCCGAAGCCCCCGCCTATTTGGCGCCCGATGGGTTTCTGGCTTTAGAACACGGGCATGACCAATGGCCCGTGATCGCGAAACTGGCGAAGGCCGCCGGTTTTGCGCAGGTCCTTTCTTATCAGGATTATTCCGGATGGCCCCGGGTGGCCGTTTGCCAACGGAACCATTCTTGATTGAATTGTTAAAAGGATGAAGGCGATGTCGATTCCAATGAATAAATAAAAAAACCGGAAATGACCTCCGGAAAGCGAAAAAATGGCTTTACAGGAATGATTAAGCTGTAAAGCCATTTTTTTGTTTAATAATAGGCGGCCCGCGTAATAATAAATAGGGAAAGGGGTGAGTAAATGGCGAAGGTTGTTTATATCTTAGGGAACATTGGCTCGGGAAAAACGGAGTTGATCCGAAGGACCCATGAGACCCTCGGCGGGCGGCTGACGATTCGTGCGGTTTACAACCAACCACAAGCCATTTTCGACCTGGAACGCTTGCGTGCAGCGGGGATTCCGGCGGTAATGAGCAATGACAACGTGCCGGTTCCGGAGGTACAGTCGCCGGATGACCAGCGGGAACTTGTGTTTTATGAATTTTCCGGGCGCACCGGCTATTCGCTGCCGAAGAAGAACGACGATATTTTACGGGTCTTTGTGTTTAGTGTTACCGAAGGCGATGAGAAGCCTCTGAAATACCCTCGTCTGTTCAAAGAAGTGGAGTTGGTTATCCTTAACAAGATCGATCTTTTACCGTTTACCAATTTTTCGGTCTCCCGCTTTCAGCACCGGTTGCGGACGGTTAATCCCAGTGTTCCTTTGCTGAAACTTTCCTGCCGGAGTGGGGTCGGTCTCGATAATTGGCGAAGCTGGGTGCTCAGGCTTTTTGGCTACCATGATGTTGAAGAGAGCGGCGTCCTCTCGTATCACCCCAATTACCCGGGGCTGTCGTCGTTTTAGGAGAATGGTCGACGGGGACGGACAATGCTTAAACATCTAGTCGCCTAATTTTTCGGGCGACAGCCCGTATTTTTCCTTTTCCATGTTCCCGAGGGGTTCAACGTGCACGGCCACGTCATATAGGTTTTCAATCTTCTGGCGTAGAATGTGTTCCACCTCCATCGCCAGTTGGTGACCTTCCGCGACGGTAAGCGTTCCGTCGACTTCAATGTGGAGGTCAATCAGATAAAGATTGGCCAGTTTTCGGATGCGGGTCCGGTGCGGGTTGGTGACCTTTTCCACCTGGTCGACGGCGTCGAAGACCGCTTGGTAAATGGAGGTATCCTTGACGCCGTCCATCAGCTCGGTATTGGCCTCCAGAAAAACCCGGACGGCCGTCCAGATGATCCAGGCGGCAATGAAGATAGCCACCGCCTGATCGATCATGGGGATCCGGAGGGTAATCGTGGCAAACGTGCCGCCGAGGACGCCGACGGAAACAAAGAGATCGGCCAGCATGTTACGGCCATTGGCGACCAGCATGGCGCTTTCCGTTTGGCGCCCGATTTTAAACTGGTAAAGGGCGAGCAACAGTTTGCCGGTGACGGAGGCAAAACTGACCACCACGGCCAGCGGGGAAGGGACTGGGCTGCTGGCGGCGGTAATGATCTTGGTCAGGGCGAAGATGAGCAGTTGGACCCCGGCGAAGAGGATCAGAAAGGCAATAATGAGGGTGGCAAGGGCTTCCGCCCGGTAGTGGCCGTAGGAGTGTTCTTCGTCGGGCTCTTTGGATATTATTTTCAGGGCAAAAAAAATGATGACAAAGCTTAAAACATCGGTCGCGCTGTCAACCCCGTCACCTACCACGGCCAAACTGCCGGCGATAAAACCGAGGATGACTTTGAGCAAGGCCAAAGCCGTGTTGCCCAGAATGCCGACGGCTGAAGCCGTTTTAATCTGCTTGATGCGTTGATCCATAATGCGCTCCTCCAACCGGTCTTGACCGGATCCTGTTTTATGTCCATAATTGGCTGGGGCAGGTCAAAACCCTTTTTTTTCAGTCGAAAATTGTATTTACTTTACTTAAGAATATGATGATGCCGGGTTGGCGGTTCGCTTGAGAATACGATCGCCGGAATTTAAAGCCGGGGATAATCCTGTCCGGCGGAGGCTAACCCGGTAAAGAGGGACGAAAAAGAAAGAACCCGGTCACCAGAACCAGGTTCTTTCTTTTTTTGCCCTTGATTCCTTGAGAAGAGGGCATTTATATTATATGTAGAACCCATCGGTTTATACGGCTTTTCACTTTTTTAAATGACGTTCCCGACTCCTTCATGTTATAATTATATGTAATTTTGTAATTTTAAGCAGGCCTGGCTCTGTACCAAAAAACACAGCGATGCCCAATGGGGACCCGAAGCGCTAAACGAAAAGAGCAGGTTTAGGATAAATCTAAATCCCGATCATAGTTAAGAAGGTGAGGAGTTTGACTGCGCAGCTACTTTACTATATCACCCCCGACCAGTGCAATCCGGAAACCCTGAAAAAAATTTTGCACCAACGGCCGGAGATCAAATTTGTGTCGATGGTGGGGGTGGATCTTGGCGGGAACGATACCGACGCCAAGATTCCAACGGCCGTTTTTCTAAAAGAAACGGAAAAATTTTTCCGGGGCCAGATTCATACCGATGGATCCAGTGTGGTCTTGCCGGGAATTGCCACTTTAAATGATGGAAAAGTCGATTTTGAGGCCGATACCTCGGTCAAATGGTATGTCGATTATAACTACGAACACCTTGACGGCCAAACCCGCTTACCGGTGGGGACTTTACGGATCCCTTCTTTTCTGATCCACGGGACAAAACGGATTGACTCCCGTTCGGTCCTGCGGCGGGTGGAGGAACGGGTCAACCGGGAACTGCTGGAATTGTTCCGCCGTCACCCCGCGCCCCTTTTGGCGATGGGGATCAGGGCCGACCAAATTGAGGAGATCCTTTTAACCTCCGCTACTGAGCTGGAGTTTTGGGTAAAAACCCCCAATGAAAAGGCGGATATTGAACAACTAACGGTCTCCCAGGTTTTGCAGGAACAGTACTGGAAGCGGACCAAGGGCGTGGTCCGAACGGCGCTGGAATACTCCCTCCTATTGTTGGAAGACTACGGCTTGGAACCGGAGATGGGCCACAAGGAAGTCGGCGGGGTGACGGCGCAGATTGGGCAAGACGGGGGATTAACCCATGTGATGGAACAATTGGAGGTAACCTGGCGGTATAGCAGTGCCCTCCAAGCGGCCGACAATCAGTTGTTGGCGCGGATTGTCATCAAAGAAGCTTTCCGCCGCCACGGGCTGGAAGTGACCTTTATGGCCAAACCAATGGAGCGCGTCGCCGGGAGCGGCGGCCATGCCCATGTGGGCTTGGCGGCCAAACTGAAGGACGGCACGGTCCGGAATTTATTTACCCCGGCCGATCTGCACAAGGATTTTCTGAGCCCGATTGGGTGGGGCGCTTTAATGGGCATTCTTAAAAACTACGAAGCCATCGGGGCCTTCATAACGGCGACGAATGACGCGTTCAACCGTCTGCAACCCGGTTTTGAAGCGCCGGTCTGTATTGTCGCCTCCGTGGGTCACGCCGTTACTCTTCCTTCGCGGAATCGTACCGTGTTGGTCGGTTTGATTCGGGAGCAAAACAACCCGGCGGCGACCCGGTTTGAGGTCCGTTCGCCCAACCCCCATTCCAACACTTATCTGGCGTTGGCCGCCCTTTATCAAGGGATGTTGGACGGGATTACCTACGCCCTGACCAGCGGGCGGACCGGGGCTGAGCTGGAGCAGGAATTCTCCAAACAACCGGGGGAACCGGCGGTCTACTTGGAAACCGACCGGGCCTACCGGAGCGAGGAGGATGTTTTTGAAGCTTACACCAAAGAAGAGCGGGACCGCCGCTTCGGGGTCCCGCCGGCGACCGTCTGGGAGACACTGGCCAATCTGGAACGTTTTCCAGAGAAAACCGCGGTTTTAACCGCCGGAGAGGTGTTTACCGAGCCGATTATCAAGTCTTACTCATTGGCGATGCTCAACCTATGGATGACCGAACTGTGTGACCGCATTCTTCCGGAAAATGCGGGGGTGATCCGGAGTTTGGCCCGGGTCGAACAGGCGGTCCATAATGCCCTGGATGAAGAGCGTTGGCAACGGGTGCACGACCTGCGCTGCCGGTTGCTCAAAGACCGGCCCGGTTATACTTCTTTGTTTACCCAATTACGGCGGGCCATCGCGGAGAGGAATTATGCGCTGGCCTCCCGTTTACAGTTGGAGATTGACGCCGAGATGAAAAAGGTCAAACAACTTTACAATGAGTATAAAAAGAACCTTTTATAAAAAACGGCGGGTGAAGCCCGCTTTTCCGTGCAAAGTTGGTTTAAAGAAGGCGACGTGCCCCTTGCAGCCGTCTTTTCCAGGCGAGAGTAAGAGGGGTGATTTCCACAGTCTTTCTGGTGAGGACATGGAGGAAGGAGCGCTGGTCGACCATGACTCCGGCGTGGGTAATGGCCCCGCCCATTCGGAAATAGACTAGATCCAGCGGTTGCAATGGTTCTGTTTTCAGATCAACCGCCCTTCCCACTTTTAAGAGACCCTGAAGGAGCCGTTCCGGATCTTTTTTATACCAGTCGGTCGGATAAGGCCGTCCATCCGAATCCGGGACCTTAATTCCCAGTTCCCGGTAGAAGAGGTGGGCGAGCCCCACACAGTCTAATCCTTCCCGGTCGCGACCGCCATGGCGGTAAGGGATCCCCAGGAACTGCCGGGCGATCTGTCTATATTTCTCTGCGGCCATCAGCTTTTTCCTTTCTGCGGCTCTGGCGCTATTTTGGTGTATTATATGCGGCCGGCGGGTGGGTGGACCGGGAAACAGAAATAAATTAAAAGAAGGCTTTATAGATAAATACGGTTTTGGCATAACAGTCTTTATAGAGTTCTTGCTGGTCCCAGTGGGGAAAGGCCTGGCGGCTGGCGAGGTATAGAAGGAGGGTGGCGGTGCGCAGTTTCCCTTCAAAAGTATAGTGTAAAAAGCGGGTCAGGTTAAAATCGGTCTGCCGTAGGATACTTGCGATCCTGATTGACATCGTAAAACCCCCTTTGGTTTCGAATGGAGTGGGGCGGACAAGTCCTTTGCCAATAAGATATGACCCCGTCTGGGAAAATATGACTTCCCGGCCACCAAAAGGGGCGAGAATTTCACCTCCGGCGAAGAATTTTGTGTTAAAGGAGGTTTTTGTTTGAAACATATCGTCAGTGTCAGTCTGGGCTCTTCCACCCGTGACCACCGCGTAAAGATGGAACTGTCGGGTGAGGAGTATCTCATTGAACGGATCGGGATGGATGGTGATATGAAAAGGATGCACCAGACCATCCAGGAACTGGATGGCAAGGCTGATGCCATTGGGCTGGGCGGCATCACCGGTCTGTTTCCGGTCGGGGATAAAACCTATGTGC
>JAAYMP010000121.1 GCA_012521315.1 Bacillota bacterium | reverse complement strand
TGCTCTACCGCCTGAGCTAATGACCCAAAAAACAACGCTTTTTTATAATACAATATATTACCCGGGTTGTCAATGGCGTTACCTCATTTTTTTGGGCCAGTTGATTCCTCTTGCCTCTGTTTGAGCATGAAAGAGAGGGTCATCAGGCTCTCGCCAAGATGAACATGTTCAACACAGACGGTCTCCGGCACCCGCAAGGCCACCGGGGCAAAATTCCAGATCCCCTTAATTCCCCCGGCCACCAACTGATCGGCCACCTCCTGCGCCACCGGGGCCGGAGTGCAAATAATCCCGATCTCCACCGGTTCCGCCCGTAAATAGGGGGTCAGTTCCCGGACATCCCGGACGGTCAGGCCGGCAATGGTCAGGCCAATAACCTGCGGGTCCCGGTCGAAAATGGCTTTTATGGTAAAGCCCCATTTGACAAAATTCCCGTAATTGGCGATCGCCCGTCCCAAATGGCCGCCCCCGACCAAAACCAGCTTTGTCCCAGTGTTAAGCCCCAGGATCTTGTTGAGCTCGTTTAAAAGGTAACGAACCCGGTAGCCATACCCCTGTTGTCCGAATGAACCAAACAAACTCAGGTCCTGCCGCACTTGCGAAGGGTCGATCTTCATCTGCGTCGCCAACTCCCGGGAGGAGACCCGTTCCACGTCCCTGGCGGCCAACTCCGCCAACAACCGTTGGTAAACGGGCAGTCTTTTCACGACGGTTAAAGGAATTGCTTTCTGCTTGTATTCATGCTTGTATTTTCCACCCTTGTTGCGCACCATGGACAATTAAGACACCCCCTTCACCGTTCCCCCGCGGCAAGGCCGCACCACATACTTTGTTATGGTAATAACAATCTTAATCCATTACCCCCTTTTTTGTCCAGGGTTTAAGCGAAAAAAACAAGGCAAAGATGGAATCCTTGCCTTGTGTTGCGCTGCCGTCGCCAGACCCGGGTGTTCACCACGTTTTAGCTACAGGAGACGCGCTGCATCGAGTTGACTTTGGGAAAGATGTCCACACCGGTGACCACATCGACCTGGGCCCATTCCGAGACCTTTACCAGAATATGGGCGTTCACTTTCTGCCTCAGGACCGCGCGGAACCCCGCATCGGTCTCTTGATCAGTATCGTGGCCGTGGCGCCGTGGCCGTGCGGGAACCAGCTGGAAGTCGGTGTCAATATCGATCAAGTGGTTTTGTACTTCGACGAAATCGGAAGGCTTCACACCCGGAATCTCCACCGTCAACATGTAGGGAATATCTTCGGAAATGTGGCGGACAAAGTTATCCGGATCGACATAAAAGACCTGTTTATGGATGACCCCTTGTTTAACCACTTTATTGTGGAAGACATGATCTTCAAAGGGCCCGAGACGGGCTTCGATCTTATCAATCTTTATGGCGTTGATCGGGAGTTCGCTTTCCACTACAACCTGTGCGACTTTCTCCCCGATCACCTTCAAAACTTTCAGCCGTTCCGTGGTGAAAACCAGATCTTGCTTCCGTACGATCATTGATTCACCTCCCTGACGAAAGAGACAAAGCTCTTCCTTCTACCGCCATCTTATGATCAAGCGTCCCCTGGTGAACTGTTATGAAGGTATGATTTCTTGTTCAACCGGTCCATCCCGATCATCCTTCCGGGTGGTCAGGCCGGGGAAAATAACCAAGATGGGCGGCTTCCTATTACGTCTGAGGATTTTCTGTGCTACAATAGATTTTATCTGGACTTGGTCGCGGACGTTGAACAAATACTGACAAGACTGGCCGGTGGTGAGTTTATCCAGCTCTCCGCCTTGAGCGCCGACAATAACCGTGAAAAAGAGGGATGCCAATGCAGAACAAACACCGCTCCGCTCTGCTTTTGTTTCTGACCGCCGCCATTTGGGGCGGGACTTTTATCATCGTCAAGGGGTCGCTCACCGTGTTGACGCCGATGGCGGTGATCGCTTACCGCTTTACCATCGCCTTTCTTTTCCTCGCTTTCCTTTACCGCCGTGCGCTTGCCCGGAACTGGCGGCCGGCGCTCGGCCCCGGACTTGGCCTCGGCTTCATCCTGACCCTC
>JAAYMP010000120.1 GCA_012521315.1 Bacillota bacterium | reverse complement strand
CCCGGGGGAAACCCTTTTCTACCTGCCTAACCCCGGAAAACACCAGGTGGTCTGTGAAGATGACCACGGCCGTAGCAGCCGCGTGGAACTGGTGGTCAGTCAGTTTTGAACCGGGCTTGGCCCTGCAAATAAAGATAGAAAAAGGAAAGGGTTGTAACCTCCCTTTCCTTTGTTCCTCCTGTTTTAACTTACTTTCCTTTTATCTGATTTACTTTTTCTAATTTAAATTACTTTCTTTTTATTATAGCCGGCACACTTTTGTCCTCCAAGCAAAGGGCTTATGCCTCTTCTTCCCCCTTCTTCAGCAACTCCGCGGCGGCCCGGATATGTTGCGGGCTGGTGCCGCAGCACCCGCCGAGGAGCCGGGCGCCAGCCTGGTAGCACCGGTAAAGGCCGGCGGCAAAATCAGACGGCGACATCTCAAAGACCGTCCGCCCCTCAACCAGCTTTGGCTTACCGGCATTCGGCTGCGCAATGAGCAACGGGGAACCGGCCTCCTGCATTCTGGCGACAACCTCCGCTGTTTGAAAGGGATCGAGATCCCCACAATTCGCCCCCACGGCGGTGGCTCCGGCTCCCGTTAAGGTCAGGGCGCAATCCTGTGCCGAATCGCCCATAATGGTCCGCCCGCCGTTTGCCACGGTACTAAAGGAGATACAGACGATCACCGGTAAATCGGCCGCTGCCCGGCAGGCGCGGAGGGCGCACAAGGCTTCGGCCAGGCTGAACATGGTTTCAACAATGAAACCGTCCACCCCGCCCTCGGCCAAGATGGCGGCTTGCTCCTGAAAAGCCTTAAAGGCGTCCTCTTCCGATAAATCACCATAGGGCTGGAGCATCTGACCGGTGGAACTGATATCCCCCAGCACGTACCGCCCTTCCCCCGCCGCAGCCCTGGCCAGCCGCGCCCCGGCCAGGTTCACCTCCCGCACATCCAGGCCGGGATGGTGGGTTTCAATATAAATCCTGTTCATGGTGAGAGTGTTGGTGATTAAGAGTCCGGCTCCGGCCTCAACATACTGCCGGTGCACAGCCAGTACCGCCTCCGGGTGGGTAAGGTTGGTCTGCCCGCCCATCGCCAGTCCGGCCGCGGCCAGTTGCGTACCCATGGCCCCGTCCAACAAAACCGGTTTCCGGTTCTCCGCAAGGAATTCTGATAGAATCATTCTTTTCAGACGGTCCGCCCGGAAGCTGCCGTCCGCCTCACCTCGTTTCCCGTTTGCGCGTGCCGCGCGCGCGCAACGCATACCCTTTTTCTGCCTCCAGTTCGGTGCAACTCTCCTCTTGTAATTTTCCGCTTCTTAAATTCCCAGTATTTTCAGGTTCTTTATATCACGCCGGCCACCGGTTGTCAACGTTCTTTTGAGAAAATCCCTTTCCGCGGTTAACTAAACCACCCTTTGGCGGTTGTAGCTTCACAGGTGTTAGTAATGGATAAGTTCCCCGTATTCCAGGGCGTCCATTAGCACGGCGGAATGTTCTTTCATTCTTTCATATTCGTCCGGCAGGTAGCAGATGGCGTCGATATGCTTTTCAAAACTGATATTTTTCAGGACTGCCGACATACGCTTGACAAAGGGGATCCCCGCAAAGGCCTCAGAGACGATGACCACATCAACATCGGCATCCTCTTCCGCGGTCCCCCGCACCCGGGAACCGAAGAGCAAGACCAGGCTGGGAGAGAATTCTGCCACAATTTGTGGCAACACTTCTTCTTTAAATTTTTGCAGCCACCGGTCACCCATCCGCCTTATCCTCCAGCAGTTCCCGGTAATAATCCTTCAGGAGCGCAAAAACCCGTTCCGCCTTTGCCACCTTATCCGCGGCAATCTCTTCGTTATATTCCTCGTAGGGAACATTCTCACCCACATCCGGGTAACGGGCAAACATGTAATCGGCATTGATATCGATGATCTCATCCTTCACGAGCCGGAAGACCCCGAGCCGCCGGGCAAGAACATCGATATAGTGGATACGCGGGATCTTCTGGCCTTTCAGGGCATAAAGGGATTTAAGCAATTTCTCCACGGCCTGGTGGGCCAGGAAAGCGGCGGTGTCGTACCCGCCGATGGCAACGTTCTTCTTGGCGATCTCCAAATCATGCAAAGCCTGCTTGAACCATTTTACTGCCACATCCTTGGTCAACCACGTCACCCCTTTGTCTTCCCTGTTTTTTCCGCGTATGGCAACGCCTTTTTTGGCGATCTAATGCATTATATAAAATATACAGCTTCTAGATTATTTTTTCCTCCTGGAATCCCGGGCGGCCGGTGCAGCCTCCTCTCACAGGGGGATTTATTCATAAGGTAAATATTAGGTTCTTCTTCTTTATATAAGATTTTCCTGCAAAAACCTACAGCAATTATGGAAAAATCCGTTTTATAAAAAATAAAAAAGCACCTCCCGGTCCCGGTCCGATCACCAAGAAGTGCCTTGATCCTTGATCCCAGAGAAACTCATGGCCAACCATGACCCCGCGCAGCCCACGGGCACTGGCACACCTGCAAAAATCCCCGCTACCCTGCAGCCTCCGTGATCCGGCCGTCTTCCATCCAGACCAGCCTGGAGGCGTGCTCCATGATCCGCCGGTCATGGGTGGCAAAAATGAAGGTTACCCCCTGTTCTTTGTTAAGCCTGCGCATCAGGGAGATGATCTCCTCCCCGGTCCGGGAGTCCAGGTTGGCGGTGGGCTCATCAGCCAAGACCAGCGCCGGGCGGCCGGCCAGTGCCCGGGCCAATGAAACCCGTTGCTGCTGACCCCCGCTCAACTGGGAAGGGAAATTCCCCATCTTCTCCTCCAAACCGACGGCGGCCAGCAACTCCCGGACCCGGCGCCGGCGTTCTGCAGCTTTCACGCTTTGAAGCAATAAAGGGTACTCCACATTTTCAAAGGCGGTCAAAACCGGAAGCAGGTTAAAGGATTGAAAAACAAAACCCAATTTGTCCCGGCGGATCTCCGCCAACCGGTCGGGGGAGAGGCCGGAGAGATCCTTTCCTTCCAGCCGGACCTGGCCGCCGGTTGCCGTATCAAGGCAACCAAGGATATTCAGGAGCGTGGTTTTACCCGAGCCGGAAGGGCCGGCGACAGCCAAAAACTCGCCTTTTTCCACCTTGAGATCCACCCCCCGGAGGGCTTCACAGATTGTCTCGCCCAACCGGTAACTTTTCCTGACCCCGCTTGCTTCCGCTATGATCTGCATAGCTCATCCCCCTCTTATTTGAAGAACCAAACCATCTCAAGGACCACATGGTTCCGCCAAGGATTCTCTCCAAAAACCGTCCCGCTTTTACCTTTATATAATTCGGCGGAGAGCTCCAAATAGGCGTTGGCGCCCAGTAAATACCTGAAACTCGGATTGAGCATATAACTCTGGTCTTGTAGATTCCAGAGGATACTCTTGCTCAAAGTGAACTCGCCGGTACGAAAGGATTTACTGGTCACGATTGAAATATAATCCTGCTGATTTTCGTAAAAATACTCAACCACCAAAAAGATGTTCTTGGGCAAAAACCGGTAAAACCCGGCAACCCCCTGAAAATATGTACCCTCCGGCACAATTTCCGGTTCCTCGGGGATCAAAAGGGGCAGCCCGGATTTGGAAGCCACTTCCCCGTAAAAGACATAATTACCGGCAACAACGGCAAAATCGAATCCGACCGCGTTTTTCTTTTTCCCCTGGTAGAAGCTGACGGAAAAATCTTTATCCGGCAACATACGGCCGATTCTGACCGCTGCCTCCGCCTCTTTAAGTTCCGTCCCCGGTTTTACCAGCAAACTCCCGCGGAGATCCTTCCCGCTAAGGCGGATCTTAAAGAGATCCACCCCTTTTTCCTCAGTCTTCTTTGGCATCAGGTAATTGGTGGGGTTCCAACCAAAGCCCGTTCCCCAGGAGACCTTTTGCCGGCCTACCCTCAGCAATAGATTGAGATTGGGATTAAACTCTAGATAACCTTCTTCTACTTCCACCTTGGCTTTGCCGGTTTGATAGAGGAGGGAAAGGAGACAATTGGTCTGATCCGTACTGGTCAGCTTCAGATCCAGATTGACTTCGCCGTCAAGAAGGAGCGTTTCCCCGGTTGTTCCGTCCCCCTCTTCCTGCGGGTCTTTCCAGTCTTTCCAATCCAGAACCAACCCGGTAGTTCCATGCATATCAACTTTGACAGCTGCGGCTGTGGCTACAGGAAAAAAGCAAACAACCGCCATCAGTGAAAGCAGAGACAGTACCGTTGTTTTGTTCATAAATATACCTCCCTTGCCAAAATACCCCCTTGCAATATAGCCTTTCTATTTTCTTTTGTCAATATACGGTTTAAAATTTCTTTTCCATTCATTAATTGGTCAACAAGTTTAATATCCCTGCTCCAAAAAATCTCTGGTAAAAACGGCATCACCAATCACTGTAGCAAAATCAGCCTCGACCATGGTCAAAATAGTCTGGTACCCCTCGCGAAGGTTACTGTGGACCTCCATCCGGACCGGCCGGACCAAACCGCCGATCTCTTGAATGTCTTTG
>JAAYMP010000119.1 GCA_012521315.1 Bacillota bacterium | reverse complement strand
TTGGGGTAAAGAAGGGCGAGATCGTCAAAGCCGTGATCGTGCGGACGACGAAGGAGACGCGCCGCCCGGATGGTTCCTATA
This sequence comes from Bacillota bacterium, assembly GCA_012521315.1. Lineage (GTDB taxonomy): Bacteria > Bacillota > UBA4882 > UBA10575 > UBA10575 > Capillibacterium. The sequence goes on along the minus strand of JAAYMP010000119.1, from coordinate 5,900 downwards.
TTCGGTTTGATGATAACGCAGCCGTGATCATCAACGACCAAATGAATCCGCGGGGAACCCGTATTTTCGGGCCGGTGGCGCGGGAATTGAGAGAGAAGAATTTTATGAAGATTGTCTCGTTGGCACCCGAGGTTTTATAGAATTGGTGAAAGGTGCATTCTTAAGCAGAGGGGAGGTATAATTGTGTTCGTCAAGACTCATCTCCATAAGGGAGACGAAGTTGTTGTGCTCTCCGGAAAAGATAAAGGAAAACGGGGTAAGATCCAACGGGTGTTTCATCGTGAAGGGAAGGTCCTGGTGGAAGGGGTAAATCTGGTCAAGAAACACGCCAGACCAACGAAAGATAATCCCCAAGGCGGGGTGATCGATAAACCGATGCCGCTTTCGGCGTCTAAAGTGATGCTGGTTTGTGGTGGTTGTGGTCGGCCGGTGCGAATTGGTCGTGACCGAAACCCAGACGGTACTTTGGTCAGGATCTGTAAAAAATGCGGTCACCAGATCAAGTAAGTTTTGGCGGAGGCGGATTTTATCACCTAAATGATTTGAGTTTGGGAGGAGGTGCTGACCATGTCTCGCTTGCGGGAAAAATATGAGAAGGAAGTTGTCCCGAGCTTAAAAAGCCGTTTTGGTTATAAAAATGTAATGCAGGTTCCCCGTTTGGAAAAGGTCGTGATCAGTATGGGGGTGGGTGAAGCGACCCAGGATCCGAAGTTGATCGACGGCGCAGTAAACGACATGACGCAGATCGCCGGGCAGAAGCCGATCGTGACGAAGGCGAAGAAATCCATCGCCAACTTTAAGGTGAGAGCGGGCGTCTCGATCGGGTGCAAAGTGACTTTACGCGGAGAACGCATGTATGAGTTCCTCGACAAACTTTTCCATGTGGCTTTACCACGGATCCGTGACTTTCGCGGTGTGTCCCCCAAATCCTTCGACGGGCGTGGCAACTACAATCTCGGCCTTCGGGAACAGTTGATCTTCCCCGAAATCAACTACGACCAGATCGACAAGATCAGGGGAATGAATGTGGTGATTGTCACGACCGCCCAGAGTGACGAGGAAGGTTATGAATTATTGAAATCCCTCGGCATGCCTTTCCGGGCGTCCTGAGTAAAGGAGGATTAGCAAATGGCCAAAAAATCGATGATTATAAAAGTAAACCGGAAGCCGAAGTACCCTGTTCGGGCGTATAACCGGTGTAAGCTCTGTGGTCGCCCCCGTGCTTACATGCGGAAATTTCAGATTTGCCGTATATGTTTCCGGAATCTGGCCCACCGCGGCGAACTCCCCGGTGTGGTAAAAGCCAGTTGGTAAGGAAGGAGGTAACGGAGCATGGTCGTAACGGACCCAATTGCCGATATGTTGACTCGTATTCGCAATGCCAATATCGCCCGGATTAAACAGGTAGACGTTCCGGCGTCCAATATTAAAAAGGAACTGGCCCGCCTGCTGAAGGAGGAAGGCTATATCCACGATTACGAAGTGATCGAGGATAACAAACAAGGGATCATCCGCCTGTACTTGAAGTATAACGGGAAAAAGCGGGTGATTAGCGGACTGAAGCGGATTAGCCGGCCGGGGCTCAGGGTTTATGTGGAAAAGGATCAGATCCCGAAAGTCCTCGGGGGTTTGGGGATCGCCATTCTTTCCACTTCCAAAGGGGTTGTGACCGACAAGATTGCCCGCCAGTTGGGAGTCGGAGGCGAAGTCCTCTGTTTTATCTGGTAAATCGATGGTGTTATGACAAGCAGTCGCGGGATTTATTATTGAATTTATAACCAAGAACCGGATTTGGAATGGGGGTGTGAACAGTGTCCAGAGTTGGCTTAAAACCGATTAGTATCCCAACTGGGGTTGAGGTTAAGGTTGACGGCAATGTGGTGCGGGTCAAAGGACCGAAGGGGGAATTAACCCAGGAGATCCCCACCGGAATAAAGGTTGTTCAAGACGGCGCGGTCGTCAAAGTAGAACGGCCCAATGACGATGGACATTACCGTGCCATGCACGGATTAACCCGGAGCCTGATCGCCAATATGGTGGAAGGGGTTACCAAAGGCTTTGAGAAGGTCCTGGAGATAAACGGGGTTGGTTACCGGGCGACGCTGCAAGGGAAAAAACTGGTTTTGTCCATTGGTTATTCGCATCCGGTTGAATTTCAGGCCCAGCCGGGAATTGAAATCGAAGTTCCGGCGCCGAACCGGATTATTGTGAAAGGCGCGGATAAACAAAGAGTCGGGCAGCTGGCGGCCGAGATTCGTGGCGTCCGTCCGCCGGAACCCTACAAAGGGAAAGGAATTAAATACGTGAACGAGACGATACGCCGGAAAGCCGGTAAGGCTGGGAAAGCCGGGAAATAGTCCGCGGAAAGGAGTGGGAATTGGTGTTTAAGAGGATCGATCGGAATCAAGCTCGGGTCCGCCGTCATATCCGGTTGCGGAAAAAAATGTCCGGGACCACCGAGCGGCCCCGACTGTCAGTTTATAAAAGCCTTCACCATATTTACGCGCAGATCATCGATGATGTTCAGGGGAAAACCCTGCTTTCCGCCTCCACCGTCGAACCGGAAGTTCGGACGCAGCTTAATGGGTGCGGCGGGAACATCAACAGTGCGAAGCTGGTCGGGAAATTGATCGCCCAAAGGGCAAAGGATAAGGGAATTACCAAAGTTGTTTTTGACCGTGGCGGCTATAAGTTCCATGGACGGATCGCGGCCTTGGCCGAAGCAGCGCGCGAGAACGGATTGGAGTTTTAAGTAAAGGAGGGATATGATGAAACGGATTAACCAGAATGAACTGGAACTAACCGAGCGCGTGGTCTTCATCAACCGGGTCGCTAAGGTGGTTAAAGGCGGACGTCGCTTTAATTTCAGCGCTTTAGTAGTGGTTGGCGACGGCCAAGGCCATGTCGGTGTGGGGTTGGGGAAAGCCGGCGAGGTTCCGGAGGCCATCCGGAAAGGTGTTGAAGATGCCAAGAAGAAACTTTTTGCCGTGCCAATCGTCAACACCACGATCCCCCATCCAATCGAGGGTAGATTCGGGGCCGGCCGAGTTGTCCTTAAGCCTGCGGCGCCTGGTACGGGTGTGATCGCCGGTGGACCGGTCCGTGCGGTTTTGGAACTGGCAGGAATTCGAAATATTTTGACCAAATCGATTGGCTCATCCAACCCCTTGAATATGGTCAACGCCACCGTGGCTGGGCTCAAGGCATTGAAACAAGTGGAGGAAGTAGCTGCTTTACGTGGGCTTCCGTTAGAAAAAGTTCAGGGCTAAGGGGTGGTGAAAATGCCAAAGAAGAAAGGGAAAGAGAAAAACTTGGTTGTTACCTGGAAACGGAGTACGATTGGCCGGAGTAAAGACCAGAAAGCGACAATTGCCGCCCTCGGCTTCAACCGGTTGAACCAGACGCTTGTCGTGCCCAATAATCAGGTAATCCAAGGGATGATCAAGAAAGTTGAACATCTAGTGGAAGTAACTGAGGAATAGGAGGTGCCAGCATGAGGCTTGAGGAATTACAACCGGCAAGTGGGTCAAGAACCACGCGCAAACGGGTTGGACGGGGAATTGGTTCCGGTTTGGGAAAAACCTCCGGGCGTGGTCATAAAGGCCAGAAGGCACGCTCCGGCGGGGCAAAAGGGCCGACATTTGAAGGCGGGCAGACCCCTTTGCAGCGTCGGCTGCCAAAGCGGGGTTTTAAGAATTTCAACCGCAAAATCTGGGCGGAAGTCAATATTGAACGTTTAAATTGTTTTGCGGATGGCACGGAAGTTACCCCGGAACTTTTACTGGAGAACGGTTTGATTAATAAAGTTTACGATGGGGTGAAAGTACTGGGCCGGGGCGAGCTGGAGAAGAAACTGACCGTGAAAGCCCATGCTTTTAGCGGATCAGCCACCACCAAGATTGAGGCGGCCGGCGGTAAAGCTGAGGTGATATAGGATGTGGGAGTCGATCAAAACTGCATTCCGCATTCCGGAGATCCGGAAAAAAATATGGTGGACGGTTTTCCTGTTGGCGGTTTTTCGCTTGGGTTCGTATATTGTGGTTCCAGGGATGAGGTCCTTTGATCTGGGTGAGCACGGCCTCTTTAGCTTGCTGGATATGTTTTCCGGAGGGGCGCTCAGTAATATGTCCCTCTTCGCCCTTGGGGTCCAACCATACATCACTGCTTCGATCATCATCAACCTCTTAACCGTGGTGATCCCGGGGTGGCAGGAGCTTTCCAAGGAAGGCCCCGAAGGCCGGCGAGTGCTCGCCCGGTATACAAAGTACGGCACCGTCATTCTCGGTTTGGTTCAGGCCTTTGCGATCACCATGAATTTCCGGCAGGCCATGGTTGATCCGGCAAGCGTGGGGTCCTTGCTCAGTATTGTCTTGATCATGACGGCCGGCACGGTCTTCCTGACCTGGCTTGGCGAGCATATCTCCGAGCGGGGAATCGGGAACGGGGTTTCCATGCTGATCTTTGCGGGGATTGTTGCCCGTTTTGTGCCGGATGCGGTCCGGACGCTGCAGACGATCGGGGAAGGGGGGACTTCACCCATTGGGTTGCTTCTCTTTTTGGTCTTAAGCATTTTGATCGTGGCCTTTGTGGTCATCGTGACACAGGGGGAGAGAAAGATCCCGGTACAGTACGCCAAACGGGTCGTCGGGCGGAAAATGTATGGCGGGCAAGCAACCCACATGCCGCTCCGGGTGAACCAGGTTGGCGTGATTCCGGTGATCTTCGCCTCTTCGGTTTTGGCCTTCCCGGCGACCATCGCCACTTTCCTCCCGCCGGAGAGCGGTTTCATTAAGTTTGTTCAGAAGTACCTTTATCCCGGTCAGCCAATTTACCTGGTTATTTATGCGCTCTTTATCTTCCTTTTCTCCTTTTTTTACACGGCTGTTACCTTCAATCCGATGGAAGTAGCCGATAATCTGAAGAAATACGGCGGTTTCATTCCGGGGATCCGCCCGGGGCGACCGACCGCCGAGTATCTGGATAAGATTTTAACCCGGATCACAACGACAGGAGCGCTCTTTTTAACCTTTATCGCGCTAATCCCCTATCTGCTGGGCCCGTTGACCGGTATCCGGCAGATTGGGTTTGGCGGAACCAGCCTCTTGATCGCCGTTGGGGTGGCGATTGATACGATGAAGCAGATTGAGGCGCAGCTTGTGATGCGTCAGTATGAAGGTTTTATAAAGTAGTGCGGAATTAAGTAGGTGAGTTTTTTGCGGCTTATTCTTCTGGGTCCACCGGGGGCGGGAAAAGGAACGCAAGCCGCCCGTATCGGTGCGGAATTTAAGATCCCGCCGGTCTCCACCGGCGATATCTTCCGGGAAGCGATTAAAAACAAGACTCCCCTGGGGGAGCAGGCGGAAAGGTATATAAAGGCCGGGGAGTTGGTCCCCGACGAATTGGTGCTTGGGATCGTCAAAGAGCGCCTCGCGGCGCCCGACACCGCCCAGGGTTTTCTCCTTGACGGTTTTCCACGGACCTTACCGCAAGCGATTGCTTTTGACCGGCACCTGGCGGAAAAAGGGCAGGCGTTGACGGCGGTGGTCAATATCCAAGTTGATCCGGAGGTTTTGGTGGAACGCCTGTCGGGCCGGCGCATCTGCCGGGACTGCGGGGCGGTCTACCACGTGGCGACCAAGAAAGAACAACACCCCGGGGTCTGCGATCTTTGCCAAGGCCAACTGATCCAGCGGGAGGACGACGCGGAAGCGACGGTCCGTAACCGGCTGGCGGTTTATGCCCAGCAGACCGCGCCTTTAATTGAGTACTACCGCATAGCCGGACTTTTATTGACGGTTGATGGCGCCCAGCCTATTGATGATGTTTACCGGGTAATTGTGGCCGGGCTCCGCAAACGGGTGGAGCAATGATCACCAGAAAGTCCCCGTTTGAGCTTAACC
>JAAYMP010000118.1 GCA_012521315.1 Bacillota bacterium | reverse complement strand
CCGTTTTTCCGCCAAAAACCGGGGGATGTTTTCAACTACCGAACGATGCTGGACGACCTGGTTAAGGCGCAACAGTATTTCAACGAGGAGCGGGGGCTGATCCTTCCGCCCTTCAGCGGGAGCACCGATGAGATCGTTGAGTTAATGCGGATCAATGAGGAGGGGGTAGTCCGTCTTCATCTTGCCGAGGCCCGCTTAGGCCGTATCCGTTACCAGGGGTTGGAGAAAACGAAGGAGTTTGTCGTGGCACGGGAGATGACGCTCAAAGAGGGAGAGATCCTGGACCTTAACGTTTTGCGGGAAGATACGCAACAACTGGCCAGACTCCAATTGTTCGCCGATATTTCTCCCCGGCTGCAACCCACCGGTGAACCGGGGGTGATGGATCTGATCATGGAGTTCAAGGAGGGGGAGAACCGCATTTTAAATATGGGTATCTCTTATACTCCGGTCGACAATACGCTCCTTGGCAACTTAGGGGTCATGGACCCGAATCTCATGGGCCTTGGCCAAAAACTCTCGTTTAACATGGAGTTTAACCCGAACAATGTTTTTAACTTCAATTTTGAGTTCCAAGAACCCTGGTTGGACGCGAAACAGACTTCTTTGGGGCTCAAGCTCTATTCCAACCACACGCTTTCCCTGTCCTCGCAGAGCTTGGAGGGGGGGATTTTCGCCGGTAAAGATGACCGGTTCGACAACAAGTACACCTACAATTACAATCAGAAGATGACCGGTTTGAGTTTAACGCTGGGCCGGCCGTTGAACCGTCATTTGCGGTTGAGTACTTCCTACCGGATGGAACGGGTGACGATTGACCCGCAGGAGTGGGTGGCGGACCGTAAAAACCAGTATGAATATGAAAATGAAGAGGGCACGAAAGTAACCTTGGACAAGGAGTTGGATTATCCCGATGTGGACTTGGCATCGTTCAAACAAGAGTATTGGGATAACAGTTTGGGCCTTGGTTTGAATTATAACCGCTTGATCTATACCGGCGCCTACACCACCGATGGTTACTATGGTAGTCTTGGCGTTAACCTTCACGGCGGGATCTTTGGTGGAGAATACAATTATCAGCGCCTCTACGGGGAGTATAAACAGTTCTATTCGCCCTTCTCCCCCAACACCACCTTTGGTTACCGGGTGATGGGCAGTAAGATCTTGGGGGAGACACCCGACTCTTCCAAGTTGTATCTTGGCGGCGAATTATCCCTCCGGGGTTATGACGTCAGGCATGTCTCCGGGGACCAGCAGGTTCTGGCTAATTTCGAGCTTAGACAGAGGATTCCCAACGCGGAAAACCTGGAAGCCGTCCTCTTTTACGATATCGGGACGGTCGATTTTGAAAATTATTATCAAAGCTATGGGGTGGGGTTCCGTTACAACATTCCCCTCTTGGGGCAACTCCGGTTTGATTTTGGCTGGACACCGGAGGGCGGTAAACCCAAGTTCAACTTCTTCTTCGGAGAGATGTTCTAGGCGGGAAAGGAATCAAATAAAAGGAGAGGTTTACGATGAAATTTAAGTTTACCAAGAAACTGGTCCCCGTGTTGTTGATGATTGGATTGGTCTTCGCCATCACTGGACTTGTTACCGCCAATGGTGGAAAAACAGTCGGGTATATTGATATGCAGCGGTTACAGAATGAACTGCCGCTCTTCAAGGATTGGCAGGAACTGTTGCAACAAAAAAACGCGGAGTATAACAGCTTTCGGACCTATCTCGAGACGCAACAGAACAATGAATTAAGCGCCTTGAAAAAGCAGCAGGAAGCGGAGTTGAAGGGGAAAGCCGAGGCGGAACGGAAAGAAATTGAGGCCAAATACCAAGAACAGGCCATTAGTATTATAAAAAAATACCAACAGAAGCTCGAAGCGGAAAATGCCCGCTTGACCAGTGAGTTGCAAGTCAAACATGAAGAAATCGTCGCCAAAATCGAGGCGACCCTGGAGGGGATCGCCAAAAAAGAAGGTTATGCGATCATCCTGGAAAAAAGCGTCGTTTACTATGGGGGCGAGGATTTAACCGAGCAAGTAATCGCAGCTCTGAAGAAGTAACGCGAAAAGGAGATTTCCAACCAACATGATCAGACAGAACGACGGTGAACTGGAGCATGGAAAAGACCAGCGGGAATCGGTGTAAGTTTTTTGGCTTGCTCTGCTTGGCCCTTGCCGCCACCATTGTGGTCGGGTTCTGGTTTTATGGTCGCTCCGCTCAGGTTGTGACCCCGGAAACGGAGATTATCCTTCTGCCGGAGCTGAAATGGGGGACCTATCGCCAGATTACCCAGGCAATACAGGGTTTACCCTCCAAGCTTCCTTGGCGGCTGGAACCGCCGGGGCAAGAGGCCGGCCCCTTTCCTCCGGTGGGGGAAGGGCTTGGGGGAGAGCAGGACCAAGCGGTGTTCCGTTTCGAACTGGCCCAACGGGAAGCGTTGCTTGCAGAGGAGCTTCAGCTTCGCCGCCGGCTGCTGGCCATGAAGGTTGACCGTTTGGTTCACCAGAAAAGAAACCAGGCAGATTACCTAATTCAACAGGCCCTGGAGGAAAAACGGCAGGAACAAGCCGCCGAAATGGCTGATTTTCGCCGGCAAAGAGAGAAAGAATATTCATCGCAGTTGGCAAATTTACATTTTAAAATGGCAATGCCCGATCTGTCTCCGGAAGCCAAGTCCCGTTTAGCTGCGGAGATTGTTGCCCTGCAAGAAGAGCTGAAGGCCGAAGTCCAACGAAAAGAGGCGGCACTGGCGGCTGCGTTGGCGGACTTTGCGGCGGCGCAGCAAGAAGCGGCCGCGCGTGAACTGGAAACTTACCGCCGAAAACTGGAAGCCGAGAGCGAGCAGGAGTACCAACAGGAAAAAAAAGAACTGGAAGCGGAATTTTGGGCCTGGGTTCGGGGAAACGGGGGGGCCGGGCGTTTGTCGGCGGAGCATTTGGAATAAAGGAGGAGATGCGAAGTGGCGACTTTGGAGGAACTGGCGTCTTTAGTGAAAGGGAAAGTGGTCGGCGACGAGAAGCTGGAGTTGACCGGAGTTTCCGGTTTGGATACAGCCAAACCGGGCGAGCTTTCGTTGATCGCTTCGGCGAAGGCGATTCCGGCCGCTCGTGCGAGTAAAGCGTCGGCCTTTATCTTCCCTTCAAATTTAAGGGAGTTTAATTTTCAAGGAATTGAGATAGATAACCCCCGGATGGCTTTTGCCCAAATTTTGTGGTATTTCCATCCGCCAAAGAAATACGCGGAAGGCATCCATCCTTCGGCGGTGATTGGCGAGGGGTTTCAGCATGGCCCAGGCTGCCACATTGGCCCGCTGGTCTTTATCGGTGACCGTGTAAAGCTGGGCAAGGGGGTTGTGGTCCATCCGGGCGTCGTGATCCAGGACGAGGTGGAGATTGGCGATGATTCGGAGATCCGGCCCAACGTCGTCTTGTGCCACGGGACAAAGATTGGCCAACGGGTCCTGATCCACCCGGGGACCGTGATCGGCGGCGACGGGTTCGGGTTTGAAAAGACGGTTGAAGGAAAACACCTCAAAGTACCGCAGGTCGGCTGTGTGGTCATTGAAGACGATGTGGAGATCGGGTCCAATGTCACGATTGACCGGGCGACCACCGGCCAGACCTTGATTGGGGCGGGGACCAAGATTGACAACCTGGTTCAGATTGGCCATAATGTCAAGGTTGGCAAGGATAATATTATGGTCGCGATGACCGGCGTCGCCGGGAGTACGGTCATCGGCGACCGGGTGACTTTGGCCGGGCAATCGGGGATCAACGGCCATATCACCATTGGCGATGATACAGTGGTTTTTGCACGGGGGATGGTAATCAGCAGTCTCCCGCCGAACTCAATCGTTTCCGGCCAACCGGCCCGTCCCCACGGCGAGGATATGCGGATTCAGGCGGCCGCCGGTAAACTGCCGGAAGTGCTCAAGACCATCCGGCAACTGGAAAAAAGAGTTGCCGAACTGGAAGGCAAGATCAACTAAGCAGTGGTAGACATGTTTCCGGAACCCGGGCGGTTTTGTACGTGTTACGTAGAAAACTTAACGGGTTTTCTGCTTAAAGGGGTTCTGAGGCAATGAGAATCATCCACCGTTATCTCCTCCGCGAGTACCTGACCAATTATCTCTTTTGTAGCGTTGGTTTTTTGGTTCTCCTGATCGGCAATTTTATATTTGAAATCTCCGATTTTCTGGTGGATAAAAGGGCTTCGTTCGCGATCATCTGCTTACTTGTCTATTACCAGGTCCCCTATTTGCTGATGGATGTCTTCCCGGCGGCGGTTCTGTTCGGGGTGTTTTTGGGTTTGGGGCGGCTGGCCCGGGAACGGGAGTTGGATGTGATCAGGACCGCCGGGTGGAGTTTTCCGGCGCTCACGGGTCCACTTTTACTGGTTACGCTGTTCCTTTGTATAGGGGCGTTTTATTTTAACGATCTAGTGGTCCCGGCGGCCAATTTCCGTTATCAACAGGAAATAAGGAAACTGATTCATAAGGACTTTATCCCCTTTGTCCAGGAGAATGTGGTTTTCAAGGGCCCCGATAACCGATTTTTTTATTTGCGCCGCGTAAACGAGGGGAACCGAACCGTGGAAGGGGTAATGATTTACCAAAGCGACGGCCGTTTCCCACGCCTGATTACGGCTGCTTCGGGTTGGATCGAAGAACAGTATTGGCACCTGAAACAGGGCAATTATTATGAACTGGACGCGGAGGGCAACATTACCAGCGTCACCTCCTTTGCGGAACTGGTGGAAGATGTGGGCGAGGACCTGAGCATTTTTTTGGGGCGAGGTAAAGGGGTGGATGAAATGAGCCGCGCCGAACTGAAAAAGTACATGGAGCTCTATGCCAAAAGCGGCCTCAATATTAGCTCCTTCGCAGTGAACTATCACCTTAAGGTGGCGTTGCCCTTTGCCGGACTAATCCTGGCTTTCCTGGGTCTGCCCTTTGCCACCATGTTTCCGAAGAGCGGGCGGGCGATCGGGCTCGCCGTGAGTATGCTGCTGATTATGGTCTATTTTTTCACCACTGTTCTCTTCCGGGAGATGGGGGTCTCCGGGTTGGTCACTCCTTTCTGGGCGGCTTGGTTGCCCAATGTCTTCTTCCTTGTTCTGGGGGTTGTCTTGTTGTTTCGGATGATCAAATAGGGTGAAGGGATGGTCGGGTAAAGTTTTGCAACATAAAACTTGGATTTGGGCGTTTTTGCTCTTCACCGGTGGAATGGTGTTTGTCCCTGCGGTCCTGGCTAACCAGGGTATTTTAATCGCCGATGAACTGTATGCCGACTATGATAACAAGCAACTGGTGGCCCGGGGAAATGTGGTTTTTACTTACCGGGACTACGAGCTACGGGGTGAAGAGTTCTATATTGACCTGGAGACTGAACGGGTGGCCGTTCCCGACTGGGTTGAGGTGAAAACGGAAGAACGGACGGTTCAGGGGAGGAACCTGTCCTTTTCCCTGCCTGACGAAGAAGGCACCCTGGAGGAGTTTATCCTCCGGGGCGAGGAGGAGGAGACCGGCGAACCGTTTGTGATCAAAGGGGAGACGGGTGAGTTTAAGGGTGATGACATATACTGTACCAATTCCTCCTTTTCCGGATGTGACGCGGAAGAACCCCATTACCATCTCACCGCCAAACAGGTGGTTTATTATCCGGAAGACCGGATCGAATTCTACTCCGCTTCCTATTG
>JAAYMP010000117.1 GCA_012521315.1 Bacillota bacterium | reverse complement strand
TCACCTCCCGCCAGTCGCGTCTCGGCCCCCAAACGGGAACAAACCCCACATATGGTACAGCCCTTTCGGGTACGGCAGTCAAGCGTGATCTTTTCCTCCTCCGCCCTTTTATCTTCCTGCTGGAGATAGTCCTTCGCCAAGCCGGCACTTAAATGGTCCCAGGGCAAAATCTCCTGGTAGGAGCGGGCACGGAGGTAATTCTCGACTGACAACCCGGCAGCGAAAAGGGCTTGCTGCCAAAGATCCCAGTGGAAACGGTCGGGCCAGGAATCAAAGGTGCAACCAAGTTCCCAGGCTTTGGCCAGCGCTTGGCCTAACCGGCGGTCGCCGCGGGACAAGACTCCTTCCATCACACTTAACGTCGGATCATGCCACGAAAACTGCAAACCCCGTCCGACCAGGCGCTCTTGTAAAAAGCCTTGGCGGCGTGTGGTTTCCGCCAGGGAGAGTTGTGGACGCCACTGAAACGGGGTATGGGGTTTGGGCACAAAGGTGGAGGCGCTCACCGTCACCTGCACACGTCCGGCTTTCGGACCGTGCACCCGGCGCCCGACGACCAGAATGGCGCGGGCCAGGTCCACAATCCCCTGCAGATCCTGATCGGTCTCCGTGGGCAGGCCGATCATGAAATAGAGTTTCAACCGCTGCCAGCCCGCGGTAAAGGCGGCTTCCGTCGTCTGCAGGATCTGTTCGTCGGTAAGGTTTTTATTGATCACCCGGCGGAGGCGTTCGGTCCCCGCCTCCGGCGCGAAAGTAAGACCGCCTTTCCGCTCGCCTTGAAAATGGGCCGCCAACTCCGGCGAGAAGGAATCAATCCGTAAAGAAGGTAAAGATAACCTGACCTTCTGCGCCGCAAAACAATCGGCGAGGGAACCCATAATCTCCTCGATCTTCGTATAGTCGGCGCTGCTTAAAGAGGTCAGCGAGATCTCTTCGTAACCGGTTTGGGCGATGATCTTCTTTAAATAGTCGGTCAGGACCGCCGGCGAGCGTTCACGAACCGGCCGGTAGACCATCCCCGCCTGGCAAAACCGGCACCCGCGCGTACAACCGCGGAATAGTTCAACCATCGCCCGGTCGTGAACCGGTTCCACCCACGGCACCAACTCCTTTTGGGGCAGGTAAGCCCGGTCAAAGTCGCGCACGACTCTTTTCCGGACTACCGGCGGCGCGGGCGGAAGGGGGTTGATGGCGGCAATTCTTCCCTCATCAGTGTATTCAATGGAATAATACTCGGGGAGATACACCCCGTCAATTTTCAGCAATTCTTCCTTAATAGCCTGTTTGGACCAGCCCATTTTTTTACCGTTGGCAATCTGGGCCATGATCTCAAGAACGGCCTCCTCGCCCTCGCCCAATAAAAAAAGATCGAAAAAATCGGCCAATGGTTCCGGGTTGTAACTGCCGGGTCCACCGCCTATGATCAGCGGATCTCCTTCCCCCCGTTCTTCTCTTTTTAATGGTATTCCCGCCAGATTCAGCATATTCAAGATATTCGTGTAACTTAATTCATACTGTAAAGTAAAGCCGACCAGGTCGAACTGGGCAAGACTGCGCCGGCTTTCCAAAGTAAAAAGGGGCAGCCCCGCTTGGCGCAGTTCCCGTTCCATATCGGTGGCCGGGGCGTACACCCGCTCCGCTAGGTAGTCCTTCTGTTCATTGATCAGGTGGTAAAGGAGGCGCAAACCCAGATGGGAAAAGCCGATCTCATAAATGTCGGGAAAGGCCAGGGCGACCCGGACTTTCACCTGATCCCACGGCTTCACGACGGCGTTTAATTCTCCGCCAATGTAACGCGCCGGTTTTTCCACCCTTTCCAAGAGCCGGTCGTATTCTTTAATCTTTGTTCCCTCCTGCTGATCGTGGTTGGTTGTGGTTTGGCGCCCCGATCTCTTCAATTTTTAGGTTAAACATATTTTCCTCGTTTATCATGCGCATTAGTTCTTCTTCCGTGACTTCACCTAAAATTTTACCATGATTGTCAACCAAAAAGAAGAGATGATAATCCTTGCCGGTCAAAAAGGAAAGAACTTCTCCGACTTTACGCCCGGCGTCGACCACCCATACCTTGGTCGGGAAAAGCCCATTGGCCCGCAACAAGGAAGCTCTCCTGGTTTGTTGGGCGACATAGGAATAAAAATGATTGTTTTCCCGTTCCGCAAGGAGGAGGAAGAAAAGAACCAAAGGAAGCTGGAAGGAGACCATTTTTTTCAGACTAAGCCAGACCAGTGGCGGACCCGCCAGGGCAATAATCGCCTTTGTCCAGTAGTTCGTATAAGCGGTGGCCTTTTTGTATCCCAGTTTGCGGGCCAGAAACGAACGGAGGATTCTCCCGCCGTCCAGCGGGAAAAGGGGTAAGAGATTAAAAAGACCCAAACCCAAATTGATTCGGGCCAAATCGCCGGTGAGGACCGGGATATGGAGGATGGGCGTGAAGGTTCTTAAAATGAAAGCCAGAAGGATACTTTGCACCGGTCCGGCCACTGCCGTAACTGCCTCGGCCACCGGATCGTTAAATAACGAGGCTTCCATCCGGGCAACCCCGCCAAAGGGAAACAATTCAACGCAAATTGTCCGGTACCCGAAACCCAAGGCCGTTACCAAGTGGGCAGTCTCATGCAACAAGACTGAGAAAAAGGCCAGAACCATGGTGGATATTTCACCGGTTAAACCGGCTAGAAAAAAAAGAGGGTACAAGAAGGGGTTTAATTTGATCTTGAGCATTAGCGCCATAAACCCTGTTCATCAACGAACAGCCGGGGGTCCACCGGTAAACCGCCACTGGTGACCATCCAGAAAAACTCCCGTCCGGTGCTGGCAATCTCCTGCCCCGGATTGACCCATTCGCCGGTTTTAACATACACCTGAGGACAGGGATAATAGAGACTATGCCAACCTTCACCATGGTCCAAATCCACTTTCCATCCGCCTTTCTCCGGGGAGATTGCCCGTACGATGCCTGCGGCGGAGGCGTAAAGCACCGAGTTGGGCGCGGTGAGAAAACGAATCCGGTCCGGATAAACCTCCCGGCCTTCAAAATAAAAAAGGGGTGAAGAAAGCTGGATCCTTCGCCTGGCGGGGGCCATTGCCGGCTGAAACTGAACGGCGAACCAGGAAGAAACCTCGTTTTTCACTTTGTGCCAATGCTCACGGGCAAAGGCAGTTATTTTTTCTTCGGTGCGCTTTGCCTCACCATATTTCAAGACGTGACGAAAACGGTCGATCACGCCGTCGCCCACGCCGGGGATATTACCGATCACCCATAGCAAAAAGATGATGAAAATACAGACCATAATCTGTTTTAAAATCATTTTTTCCAAACGTTCAAAGGAAGAGGTTGGGTTGGTAAGCGCGCTGCTTTCTCCTTCGCCTCCGTCCGCCGGACATGGCAGTTCCCTTTCAACTCCATTCGCCCTTTGGTCACAATGTTCCATCGTTCTCTCCTCGATTATTCCTTATACCAAAGTTATATGGGATTTTTTTCGATTCTAGAACAAGCTGTTACTAAGAAGAATTAAGATAATCCTTTTCGCGAAAGAGGAAAAGACCGGATAAAATCGAAAATAGTCATAAAGAATGTTATTTTTTGGCGAGGTGCGACGCGTGGGGATTAAAATCGGAATTCTCAATCCAGATGGTCTTGAATCGTCTACCCAAAAAGCTTTTGCCGCTTTACGCGATGCTTTTGCGCAACAAAACATCAAAATTCAACCCTGTTTGTATACGGAGCAATTGCCCCAAGCCGATCTGTTCATCGCTTCCTACGAAAAGAGCCCAATCTTAAGAGACCTGGTGGCTAAGGAAGCGATCCCGATCCCGTTAGCCCCTGAAGCCATCGTCATCCAGGAACTGGCCGTCAATGACCATAACGCCCTTTGGGCTTGCGCCTATGATACGCGCGGCCTCCTTTATGTCCTTTACGAACTGGCCGCCCGCATCAACGCCCAATCGGTTCCCGCGTTGTACCATCCGGTCTGTGAACGCCCGGCTTATAAAGGCCGGAGTATTCTCCACCTCCTCCCGGCGGCGGACCTGAAAAAGGGATTAAACTTCTCCTCCGCTTCCTGGCGGTCCTATTTTGAAACGCTCATCAAAAACCGTTTTAACGGTTTTACTTTAGCCCTGTCCGCTCCTTCCCAGGCGCCGGTTTTTCCCTATTTCTTCGACATTCCGGAACATCCGGCGTTCACCCCCCGCTGCATCACCGATGAACTGCAGGCCAAAAACATGCAGGCGTTAAAGGATTTGGGTGAGCTTGCCGTAGAAACCGGTTTAGATTTTCAGCTTGGGTTTTGGCATTTTTACTCCGGCCATTCGCCCCTCCCCTGCCAAGGACTAGGACTGGATGAGGAGACGGTTGGCTCCTATTTTTACCACGCCCTTGGACAGTTCCTTGCCAATTGCCCGGAAATATCCGGTCTTGAGTTTAGGTTCGAGCACGCCCCTTTGGCGCCCGAATTCTGCCGGCAGGCCATTATCCGGGCGGTCCAGGAGCACCGGCGTAAAATCAGCCTGACCTTTGCCGCCAACCAGATTACGGCCGACACCCTCGATCTTCTGGTCACGGCCGGGCTTGATTGCGCTTTGGTGGAGGAAGGTTGGGGTTCAAAGTTGGGTTTGCCCTACCCCAAAGACGAGCAGGAAGACATGCTCCTCCTGGCCGGTTACGCGGGAAAGATCACCCGCATTTACCAAATGCCAATTCCTTCCCAAGTTCCCTGGGGCGATCCCGATTACCTGGCCCAACTCCTTCCGGAGTTGAAGAATGCGGGCTACGATAGCCTGCGGTTAATGGTGCCGACCATTTCTTCCGCAGAAGGACCCGCCCGGTTTGGAGAGCAACAAGAAACGCCGACGCACTGGGAATACCAACGTTATTGGTACCCGCTCCATCTGTTTGGCCGTTTGGCTTACCACCCGCAAACCAACGGTGCGGTTTTGATCCGCGATTTCCACCGGCGGTTCGGGGAAAAGGGAAATGATCTGGCCGCCCTTTACCATTTAACCGGTAAAGTCCTCCCTTTGTATAACACTTTCCAAGCGGCAACCGCCCCGGGACCGGATTTGAACACCGGCGGCCTTCTCCCCTTTTACCTGAGGAGACCATCGGCCGATCCGGCCTTATTTGCCAGCTGCCGTGAGTATGTCGATGCCACCTTAAACCGGACCGAACTGGTCAAACTTACCCCGCCGGACATCGCCGACGAACTTGGCCGCTTAGGAACGGAGATCATCGCCAAAGTCAAAGCGCTGCAGGGTATTACCCACAATGCTGAACACTACTTTGTCACCGAATGGGAAGAGACTTTACGTTGGGCCAAACAGATCGGCCGTTTCGCACTGTACCACAGCGCCAAGATAAAAGCCGCAATTGAACTGGGTGTTTTCTCGGCAACCAAAGACTTCTCCTGCCTGGAAAAGGTCCTGGCTTTTTTGAAAGAAGCCCGCTTCTCATGGGAAAAAATACCTTTTGCGACCCGTCCGGCGGAACAACGCCTCTTGCTTTTGGAGGACGAAAAACGAATCGCAACCCTCCTTGAAGAATACCGTGCCAGGGGTGTTTTCCTGATTGGCTTTGATTTTGGCGGATCTCC
The DNA here is from genome assembly GCA_012521315.1 of Bacillota bacterium. Taxonomy (GTDB): domain Bacteria; phylum Bacillota; class UBA4882; order UBA10575; family UBA10575; genus Capillibacterium. The sequence continues at coordinate 6,163 of JAAYMP010000117.1, read as the reverse complement.
GGTTCCCACGTCCTTTCAGGAAATAAACCGGAGGATCTTCCCCGACTACTATGTGGAAGACGGTTTTACCTTTGTTGACCCGGGGACAATCTATGATCCGGAACGCGGTTACGGCTGGCTTAAAGCCGCCGGATTGCAGGCGACACCGGCCCCCGCCGTCCGCTTGGGTGAACATGATCTCCGGCTTACTTCGGAAATGGAGGCCAACCAACCATTTCCCTATGGTAACCTGCTCTTCAGCAAACTGATTTGGTCGAAAACGCCCGCCACTTTCCAGCTTGATTTAAACCCGGGGACTTACCAAGTCCGCCTGACCTTTTGCGACCGTTCCCACCAGCCTCGACGGTACGGGCCAATGCAGATTGCCCTTAACGACCAAGTGATCGCCCCCGATTTGGTGGTCGCCCCCGGGCAAAGGGTCGACCTGCAGGAAACCGTGGACGTTTCCGCTGGAAAACTAAACATTACCTTCTCCTGCCGGCCTAATTTTAATTGGTTTGTCTCGGCCTTGACCGTTCATCCACTCTCGCCCGTCATCACGCATACTCCGGTTGCCACCTGTGAACGGGGGAAACCTTTAGTGATCCGGGCTACGGTGACCGGGATTATTCCCATCGGACAAGTAATCCTGAACTACCAAACGGAAAACGAACGGGGTTACCATATGGTAATCATGACGCCCGTTGCCGCCGACCAGTTTGCGGCCACCATTCCCGCCGTCTATCTGGAGGAGGGCGAGATGATTAATTATTATATTACGGCCATGGACACCGGAGGGAAAACCGGCTCCCTCGGCAGTTTTGACCATCCTTTGACCGTTATGATCCGTAACACCGGTGCTTATACCCCGGCCTTCTTCCATTTTCCGCCCGGACCGGAAGAAAAAACGTTAAAATGCACGGTACGGCCGGCCTCGGAAGTGGAAAAGGTAATACTTTTTTACAAAAATGCCGATAACAAAATAAATCAGGTAATGTTGGAGCAGGAAAAGACCGAAGATCAGTATGGGATCGCCCTTTCCTGCCTTGAACAGTTACCTGATCAGGGAACCACATATCGTTTCGCCGTTAAATTTAAAGACGGCAAACTTGCGCTTTTCCCGAATCCCCTCTTGGGGATGGCCTTTTTTTCACTCAAAACCGTAGCCGATTGCTGATTATTCGTTGCTGATCGCACTGGTCGGGCAGTTTTCGGCGGCTTCCTCCGCACAGGACTCCTGTTCTTGAGGAACCGTCTCTTCAACAGCCTGGGCTTTGCCGTCGTCATCCCATGAATAAACATCCGGGCACGTACTTATACACAGGCCGCAGGCAATACAAAGCTCCGGATCAACTTTTGTCTTCAGATGATCACCCCCTTCTTACGACATGGGTGGAGATGTATGCGATATTTCTTTCTAGGAGGGATTTGTTATGGTTACGATTCCCATGCTTGACCAGAACCAGACCAAAACACAGGGCGTCCTAATCGTCGATGACCAACGGATCATGCGTTTGGTTTTAAACTCCATCCTTACCGAAACCGGGATTAAAGTCCTGGGACAAGCCAGTAACGGCTTGGAAGCATTAGAATTGTATTCCCAATTGAAACCAATGGTGGTCCTCCTTGATCTGCTGATGCCAGTGATGGATGGTTTTACCACCATGGAGAAATTACTGACCTATGACCCGAAAGCCAATATTGTGATCTGCTCTTCCATGCAACATAAATTCTATGTTTCCCGCGCTTTGAAGCAAGGAGCGAAAGACTTTGTGGTCAAACCGTTCCGGAAAGAACAGGTGTGTGCCGCCGTCAACAAAGTGATGGTGGGGGCGACCCTGATCCACCAATACCCCCGCTACTTAATCTTGGACCAATAAAACCGTAAAACGACTGTTCGTCAAGGATGGCCTTTATTGGGTGACGACTGTTTCTTCAACCTTTTTTAACTTTGGTTTTTCTATTATATTTTGGAATTTGTCGATAATTTGGGGCGCGACGTCCAGCAGCCGATCCACCAAAATATTGTTATCCACCGGCAAGAGGCGTGTTTGTTCCTTGCTCACCACCAGGAAAGCCACAGGATTCAAGGTTATTCCGGCTCCGCTCCCTCCCCCGAAAGGCAGATCCCCCTGATCCGTTTCTAGATTCCGTTGGTCCCCCTTTTGCTGGTTGGCAAACTCGCTACCCCCGGCGGCAAACCCGAATGAAACTCTTGAAACGGGAATAATCACACTTCCATCCGGAGTCTCCACCGGGTCACCGAGAATGGTGTTGACATCGATCATATCTTTTATACTCTCCATCGCCGTCTTCATTAAACCCTCAATCGGGTGTCCTTGCATGTTTATTCCCTCCTCCAAGTTGGCTTAGATAGTCCTTGATTCCGGCAACGATAATATGTCCGAACTTGATTTCAAATATGCAGTCAAGCATGGTTTCCCAGTTTTTCTCCCGGAAGCCGGGCACCACCATAATCCGTGGCGTTTTTTTAAAGCGATATTCGTCGGCCAAAAAACCGACGATTGTCCCTTTTGCCCCCCAAAGGATCCCGGTGGTCAGTCCGAGGGCCGCGGGCTCAACGCCGCCAAGTACCGTCCGCCAGACGAACCGTTTAAAACACCCCTTCCGCTCCAGCCTTTCTTCGACGGTGACCCATCGCCGGTACTTTTCCGGTAGAAAAAAATAGAAGAAAGTCCCCCCTAACCCATATCTTTTTAAGGCCTGGCTGATCGCAAGCAGATTGGCCAGGAAAACGTCGATCTCAATCCGCTTTTCTTGCGTGTGCTCTTCTTTCTGACCAAAACCCTCCGCCGCGGTCCGGATCTCTTGGTTCAAACCGGCGGTTCCTTCCCATACCATCCTGGGAACTTCATAGCGCCAGATATAAAGTCTGGACAAGCGTAATTCCAAGACGAAATGGTCGTCCTTTCCCCGGCTGTGATAATGCAAATGGAAAGTCACCGGTAAAAAGCTAAACAAGAAAAGGAATAATAACGAGACAAATGTGGACAAAACATTCCACCTCTTTCATAACTGGGAATAGTTTGCCACATTTGTCCCGGAAACTATGCCAAGATTGGCTTTTTCGGGAATTGCCCGCTCCAACAAGCCGGGAATCAGCCCCAACAAGCCGGGATTAGAAGCGCACGCGGATGACCACCAAGAAAGACTAGGCCAATTTGTTTTTGAGATACCGCCCAGCCCAGGCCACTGTTTCCGCCGCCGCCACCGAACCTATGGCGCTCAAAAAAACGATTCCCCAGGCCGCCGGCGGGAGGACTGCCGTCTGGAAAAGCCTTCGGGCCAAGGGATGCGCGACCACCATAAACTGCATTGCCCCGGAGATGGCAACGGCGCCGATGAGATAGGGATTGGTCCATAAACGCAACTTGACGAGGGGCTGGGTTTCGGAGCGGCAGGCAAAGACATAACTCAATTGCGAGAAGACCAGGGTGCAAAAGGCTATTGTCCGCGCCACTGCCAGACTGGCCCCGGTTTTCAAGGCAAAACCAAAAACCGCCGTCGTAATCAGACCAATGGTGATGCCCTGGATCAGCACTTTATAACCCAGACCGCGGCTGAAGATCCCCTCCCGCGGCGGGCGGGGCGGCTCCTGCATCAGCCCGCGCTCGGTCGGCTCGACCCCGAGGGCAATCGCCGGGAGCCCGTCGGTGACCAGATTAATCCAGAGGATCTGGAGGGGAAGAAGCGGAAAGGGCAGCCGCAAAAGAACCGTGCAGAACATAGACAGAATCTCCCCAATATTACAGCCCAACAGATAACGGATGAATTTGCGAATATTGCTGTAGATCCCCCGGCCTTCCTCAATAGCCGCCACGATACTGGCAAAATTATCGTCGGTAATCACCATTGCCGAGGCTTCTTTCGTTACGTCGGTCCCGCTGATCCCCATGGCCACCCCGATGTCGGCTTCTTTAATCGCCGGGGCATCATTCACCCCGTCACCGGTCATCGCCACAATCTCTCCTCGTTCTTTCAGAGCCTGAACAATTTTTAGTTTATGGTAGGGATTTACCCGCGCAAAGATATCCACTCGGTCAATGATCCGTTGTAATTCTATGGTCGATAGGGCATCCAACTCCGTACCGGTTACGACCAGCCCGTCCCGGCGCAGTAAGCCCAACTCGGCGCCGACTGCCCGGGCGGTAACCGGAAAATCCCCGGTGATCATGATGGTGCGAATCCCGGCCTGACGACACAGGTTAATCGCATCCTTGACCCCCGGGCGCACCGGATCTTTAATCCCAACCATCCCTAGAAAGACCAGCTCCCGCTCGTCATCTTCAGACAGGGTGACTTTGTTGGCGGTTACCGGCCGGTAGGCGAGGGCAAGAATCCGCAGGGTTCGGTGGGCCATTTGTTCCATGGCCCGGAACAGTTGCTGTTTATGCCGTTCGTCCAAGGCGACTTCCGTTCCCCACCAACGGATCCTGGTTGAGCGTTCGATCAGCAGATCGGCCGCCCCTTTTGTGTAAAGAAAACGGGCCCCGTCCTCTTCCACCAAAACACTCATCCGTTTGCGCTCGGAAGTAAATTCCAGTTCCGCCAGGCGTTTGGCCCGATTGCGGTCGAGTCTCGCTTTTAACCCCAAGGCCAGAAGCGCCCCTTCCGTCGGGTCGCCGGTCAAGCGCCACTGTTTTGTTTTGGGGGTTAAGGCCAAGTCCGCATTGTTACAGTATAAGCCCGCGGCCAAAAGTATCCGCAGTCCGGTGGGGTCGGGAAAAGCCGAGGAGTTTTCCAAAGGCCGGATTGCTTGGCCCCGCCAGCGTAACTGACCGCTGGGGGCGTACCCATCCCCCGTCACTTCGATCTCTTTTCCCCCGAGATAACAAGTGGTCACCATCATTTGGTTCTGCGTCAGAGTCCCGGTTTTATCCGAGCAGATCACAGTGGCGCAACCTAAAGTTTCAACCGCGGGGAGACGACGAATAATCACCGACCGTTTGATCATCCTCTGGACCCCCAAGGCCAGGGCGATGGTGACAATAGCCGGTAAACCTTCCGGAATTGCAGCCACCGCCAAACTAATGGCCGAGAGGAACATGAGACGGAAATTTTCACCGCGGGCAATCCCGATCCCGCCGACCAACACACAGATCCCAAGGCAAACCAGGACCAGAATCTTGCCTAAATGTTCCAAACGTTTCTGGAGCGGGGTTGGTCCGGCTTCGCTATCCGCTAGCATGCCGGCGATCTTCCCCAGTTCCGTATGCATGCCGGTGGCCACCACGAGTCCCTTTCCCCGTCCCCTGGTGACGGTAGTGCCGGCAAAGAGGATATTTTTCCGGTCCCCCAACTCCAAGTTGGGTGCATCAAGCGGGCGATTGGTTTTCGGAACGGGGATTGATTCCCCGGTCAAAGGCGATTCGTCCACCTCAAGCCCGGTCACTTCCAATAAACGCAGATCAGCCGGTACTCGTTGTCCGGCTTCTACCTGAACCAGATCACCCCGGACGACTTGACCGGCCGGAATGGTCTGGCGCTCGCCTTGCCGGATCACGTGGGCTTGGGGTGCGGATAACTCGCGCAAGGCTTCCAAAGAACGTTCCGCCCGGTATTCTTGGACAAAGCCTAAAATTGAATTTAGAAACACAATGGCCAGGATCGTCAAGGCATCGTGCCATTCGCCCAAGGCAACGGAGATGGCAACCGCACCTAAAAGAACCAAAACCATAAAATCGGCAAATTCACTGAAGAACAACCCCCAAGGGGAAAGGCGGTTTTTGGTCTGCAACCGGTTTTCGCCATCCTGCGCCAAGCGGTGTTGCGCTTCCGTCACTCGCAGGCCCCGGTTGAGGTCGGTTTGGAGCTTCATTGCCAATTCAGCCGGTGTCATTTGCCACCATTGTTTGGACAAAGTTTTCACCCCGCAGAAGTTTATCTCTCTATTCCTATGCGGGTAAAAAAAGGTTTTATGTCCGGAATCTCCTTGCGCTCCAAGGATGAAGAATGCTATACTGTTGGCGAAATGGAGGAATCAGCATGCCCTTTGACGCTTTTTCCATTGCCCATCTGGCAAAGGAGCTAAACGAACACCTGAGAAACGGCCGGATCGATAAGATTTATCAACCTGACCAGGAAACGGTGATCATCGAAGTTTTCCATCCCTTTCCCCGGCGTGAACTCCAGCTTTTAATCTCGGTTCACCCCCAGTATTACC
>JAAYMP010000116.1 GCA_012521315.1 Bacillota bacterium | reverse complement strand
TGGCCGGAGTCAAGGGCTCCTGCGTCCACGCGGGGTTCAAGCCGTCAACGGTTAAAATCTTAACCGCCGGGTTGACCAAGGGCCAGGTGATGAACCCGATGGCGTTGGGATTATCCCGGACCGCCGCCACCATCACCTCCTGCGACCGTACTTGCCGGAGGCCGGGCCAGTCGGCGCCGGGCAGTCGCGGCAGATCGGGGTGGCTGTATGTCAACACTTCGATGGGCCGGTCTTCCCCGCCCAGGGCCGCCCAGTTGGTGACCTCCCCCCGCCAAACCGCTCCCAAAGCGGCGCTCGTCACCGTTTCCACCGGGTTCCAGAAGTTAACGATACAGAGCAAAGGGGCCTGCCCCAACACCCTCTCGGTGGGAGAAAAACCGGTTACGTAACGGAGCCGGTAAGTATTTTCCCCGGGGGGCGCCCACCGGTAGGCCAGACCCCGCCGGTTCTGAAAAGTGGTCTGAAAAAGATGTTGCGCCGCCGGATCGCCGCTCAGCTCCAGATCAGCGCTGAAGCCGCCGAGCAGGCCCACCCCGAAACAAGCCAGCAGAAAAAGGTGAAAACCCCGTGGCAAGGAGATGCCCCCCATATTTTTCGCTAAAATTAATATTATTCCTGTTTGCTGGGAAAAATGATTTAAAGCAGGAAAGGATCGGAAACGGAAGAATATACAACCTGTAACTTTCCCCCGTCTTGCTTACCCGCGGCCGCAAAAGTAATGGCTTGGACGGGGAATGGGGAGGGTTCAGGATGGAACTGTATACCGTTTTGACCGCCGATGTGATCGATTCCCGGCGTCAAGAAACGATGGTGGCAGCAAAAAAGGCGCAGTTGCACGAGCTCACCGACGCCTCTTTGGTCACGCCCTTTACTTTTTCCCGGGGGGATGAGCTCCAGGCCGTGGTGGCCGGCGCCTTATGTTCACCGGCGCTCCTCCGGAAACTGCGCTACTATTGCCTGCCCTTGCAACTGCGGATCGGGATCGGATTCGGACGGATCACCTCCGGACTGGGGGCCAATAATTCCTGGGAGATGAACGGACCCGCCTTCCACCGGGCACGGCATGCTTTGGACGAACTTAAACGGCACCGGCACTGGCGCACCCGGTTGGTCAGCGGTGATCCGGGGCTGGACCAGATGGTAAACACCCTGCTCAACTTGTACGATGTCATTCAAACCCGTTGGACGCTTGACCAATGGGAAGGAGTCATGGTCTACGAAGCGACCGGTTCCTATCAGGAAGCCGGCCAACAACTCGGGATCGCCTTTCAAAACGTGGAGAAACGCTGCCGCGCCGCCCGTTGGTGGGCGCTCCGCGAAGCAGAAGCCGCTTTCCCACTGCTTTTAACCCAATACGTCGATCTTAACCTGGTTTTGGGTGAATAATAGTATTTCACCCTTAAATGGTTGAAAAGGAGGGGAGAAGATTGACGGTTTTTCTCCTGTTGCTCTGCGCCCATCTGATCGGTGATTTTCTGTTGCAGAACGACCAACTCGTCACCGCGAAAAACGCCGGCCGGATCTGGGCCCATTTGAAGCATGGGTTGTGCATTGCCGGATTAACCTGGCTGGCGGTCCACTGGTACGGTCTGAAACCGGCTTTTTGGTATGCGGCCTTGGTGGGCCTCGCCCATCTTATGCTTGACAGCGCCAAATCCTGGCTGGAAAAGGGCAAAGCCCCCGGATCCAAACTCTTCCTGTTCTTACTGGACCAGGGACTCCATATCCTGGTGCTGCTCGCTTTTTCCCCGCTGCTGCCCGCGGCCACGCCCGACCCGAAGGTGATCGCCTTCTACCAGCGTTTTCGATTGGCGACGCCCGTTTTGGCGCCGGCGGCGCCGGCTTCCTTGGCCGTCCTTTCGTTGGAAAAAATGCTCTGGGTCGCTGTTACGTATCTTGCCGCCGTCTTTGGCGGTGCGGTCCTAACCAACCGGATCCTGGCCTGGCTCACCGGAGACGCCCAGGAAGAAAAGACGCGGCGGTTGAGCAGCGCCATTGGGATCATGGAACGTTTAATCCTGATCACCCTGGTCGCGGTCGACGCGATCTCCGCCGTTGGTTTTGTCCTGGCCGCCAAGTCCCTCGCCCGGTACCAGGAACTGAACAAACGGGATTTTGCCGAGTATTACCTGGTGGGCACCCTAACCAGTTTTAGCCTGTCGCTCTTTGCCGGCCTCTGGTTAAAGACCATTCTGTAGCCCTTTTCGCTGCCAAAAGAAAAAGGCCAGAGCTGGCCTTTATTTTTCGGCAGCCGGTTGCCGGAACAAGCTCTCGCCCAGGGCGGAAAGGACCTGGGGAAGATGTTCCTGGTAAAGGTTGGTGTCATCCGTCGGCAACCAACCGGCCTTCTGGAGGGCGGCCGACAAGTGGTTGGTCAAGACCGTAAGCAACTCCTGCCGCCGCTCACCCGGGGCAAACTGGAGACCGAGGGTGAGAAAAAAGGTAAAAAACAGGTCGTCGTTGAGGGCGGGCGGCGCCGCCGGGTCGCTCGCCAACCTCTCTAAAGCCGCATTGATGTTAAGATATCCGGCTCCTTGGATTAGCCGGTTGTAACCCCGGTCTTCCGCCGTGGCGACCAACAGCTCCCGGACCCGGCTGGGCGTCAGGGTCGGGTCCTTCTCCCAGAGTAAAGCCGCCGCCCCCGCCACCATTGGGGTGGCCATGGAAGTCCCCGACTGGGCCACATAGCCCTCGTCAGTTTTCAGCGAAGTAATATTGGCCCCCGGTGCTACCAAGTCCGGTTTCGCCAGCCGGTCGATGGTCGGACCCCGGCTGGAAAAATCGTTGATCACATCGTCTTCCCGGGGAATGGTCCCCTGGTCGTTGATACTCCCGACGGTCAGGGCGCGCGGTGAAATCCCCGGGGTCGTGATCGTCCGCTGCTTTGGTCCCATGTTCCCGGCCGCGACACAAACCAGCAGCCCGGCCCGCCAAGCTGCCTCCACCGCTTTACTGGCCGGATCGGTTCGGTAACCTTCCTCCGGTGGTGCCCCCAGTGAAAGGTTGAGGATTTTGATCCGGTACTCCTCTTTATGCTCGACCACCCATTGGATCCCGGCGATCACCCGGGAGATGGGCCCACTCCCCCGGTGGTCCAAAACCTTCACGCCGACCAACAGTGCTCCGGGCGCCACCCCGGAAAATTCTCCCCCCGAATTGTACCCGTTCCCCGCGATAATGCCGGCGACATGCGTGCCGTGGCCCTCATCATCATAGGGTTCTTTTTTCCCGTACACCAGATCATACCAGCCCACAATCCGGGGTTCCGGTTGCATCAGGTCAGGATGGGGGGCAATCCCGGTATCGATCACCGCCACCACGACGCCCTTCCCGGTCAACCCGGCCCGGTGAACTTGATCCGCCCCAATGGCGGGAATCGCCACATCAAGACAGGGCGTTGCGTTGGCGTCCGGCCAGACCATCTTCACCCGCGTCTCCGGGATCAACTTGAGGAGGGCTTCGGAAGGCAGTTCCACCGCCAGACTGTTGATCAGGGGCAGTTCATAAACGATCCGCCCTCCTTCTTTGTGGATCAGCTCCCGCAGGCCCTGGGAACGGCAAGAACGGAGGGCGGGAAACTCCAGGATAACCTGGATCATTTCCTGCTTGGACCCGTTGAGCACCTTCTGGGCCAGGGTGGGCGCCAAGCGGTGGGCAACGGTCCGCTTCAATCGGTGTTGAAACATCTGCACACCTCCGACAGATCATCTTCTCCCTATCAATTTATTGCCGACCGGGAGGAAAGGGAACGGAGGTGTTTCATCTTCTACATTAAGCCCGGCCCTTAACCGGGATCCCCGGTCCCCGCCCCCAGTTGCTTCCCCTGGTACACTTGGACCATCTCCGGACTGAAGTTACCGTCCGCCCCCTGGATCGCAAAGGGGGGCAGGACTTTGAGGCCGGGGCGGGCCGCCTTCTGTGCTTCCACCAGCACCCGGTGGGGCAGGGCGCCCGGTTTCGGCTGCACCAAACAGAGTCTTTTGGGTTCCAATTTATGGTGGCGCAGCGTACAAAGGAGATCCGGCAAGCGTCCCGGCAGGTGGATCAGTCCTACCCGCCCGCCGTTTCGGCAAAAATAGGCCGCCGCCGCCACGACGTCCCGCAGGGTACAGGTCAGCTCAAACTTGGCTTGGGCGAGGGCCGGCGCCTCGGGCAAGAGGTGGTCTGTCACCGGCCAGTAGGGCGGGTTACTCAAAACCCAGTCAAAACTACCGGCCGCCAAGACCGCGGGGGGCGTCCGCAGGTCACCGGTGAGGATCCGGATCCGATCCGCCAAACCATTAAGTTTGGCATTTTCGCGGGCCAAAGCGGCTACTTCCGGCTGGATCTCCAGACCGGTCACGCGCTCAAGGCCCCGGTAACCCGTCAGCCAGAGGGGGATCACGCCGGCGCCGGTCCCCAAGTCAAGGACGGTCGCCTGCGGCCGGATCCGCACAAAACCCGCCAACAGAATCGGGTCGACCGTAAACTTGAAGATGGCCGGATGTTGCTTGATCCGCAGGTCCCCAAGGCCCAAGCGGTCCGTTTCCACCCCGGTGAACAGTTCTTCACCCATCGGTTTCACCTCCCGATTGGCAGGTAACCTGGCCGGGCACCGCTTCGCCCGCGGGTAGCGTTGGCGGG
>JAAYMP010000115.1 GCA_012521315.1 Bacillota bacterium | reverse complement strand
TGATGCCCGCCGCAAACCGGTGCCGGTCCACGGCCAGGGCTCCCCCGGCCGGGACTTTGGTCTCTTCGGCGACGGTCATTAATAACGAACCTAAACGCCGGAGTTCTTCTTTTAAGAGTCCCGCGGCGTTCTCCAGATTATTGGCCTTTAAGGAATTACTGCAGACCAGTTCGGCCAGGAGGCCGGTGGTGTGCGCCGGGGTCATCCGCACTGGCCGCATTTCGTAGAGGACCACCTCATAACCGGCCGTGGCCACCTGCCAGGCGGCCTCCGTCCCCGCCAAGCCCCCGCCGACCACCCAGATGGGTTTAGGCATCGGCGGTTCCTCCTTGGTTCTCCTTCTTCCTGGTGCTCGCCGCCTGTTCATAGGAGCAGCCCTGCCTGGTGCAGGTGATGTACTCCCCTTTGGTTTTGCTCTTCTTCACCACACACAAACTGCCGCACTGGGGACAAGGTGTTTTGGCCGGCCGGTACCAACTGGTGAACTTGCATTCCGGATACCGGTTGCAGCCGAAAAACTTCCGCCCTTTCTTCGAATGACGCTCAACGATCTGCCCCTTCTGGCATTCGGGGCAGGCCACCCCGGTCTCTTTCTGGATCGACTTGATGTTCTTACACTCGGGATACCCGGGGCACGCCAGAAAAGGTCCGTAACGGCCGTACTTGTAGACCATCATCCGGCCGCAGTACTCGCACTGGACCTCGCTGACTTCCTCGGTCAACTTCACCCGTTCCACCGTTTCTTCCGCTTTTTTGAGTTCGGCGGAGAAAGGTTCGTAAAAGTCACGGACCGTCGAGACCCAATCAACCGTCCCCTCTTCCACCTGGTCCAACTTTTCCTCCATCCGGGCGGTAAAATCCAGGTCCACAACCCGGGGGAAGTTCTCTTTTAAGAGACGGTCAACGACCAAGCCCAGCTCGGTCGGCTTGAATCTTTTATTCTCCATCTCCACGTAACTCCGCTTCCGGAGCGTCTCAATGATCGTCGCATAAGTGCTGGGACGGCCAATCCCGTTTTCTTCCAACGTTTTCACTAACAGCGCTTCACTGTAACGGGCCGGCGGTTGGGTAAAATGCTGCTCCGGCCGGACCGCGCAGAGGGCAAGGTTTGTATTCGCTTGGAGTTCGGGCAGATAACCCTCTTCTTCCTCGGTCTTGTCATCCTGGTCCTCTTTGTAAAGGACCAAAAAGCCCGGAAACTTTACTTTACTGCCGTTGGCCCGGAACAGAAACCCGTCCCCTTCCATTTCAACCGTGATTACATCCAACACGGCCGCCTCCATCTGGCTAGCCACAAACCGGTCCCAGATAAACTGATAGAGACGGAACTGGTCCCGGGTTAAATAAGCCTTGATTTCCTGGGGCCGGCGGCTGATCACCGTTGGGCGGATCGCCTCGTGGGCCCCCTGGACCGCGGTGGATTTTGTCTTATAAAAGGGCGGTTTGGCCGGCAGATACTCCTTACCGTACTCGGCCGCGATTACGGACCGGCATTCTTCCTGGGCTTCTTGGGCGACGCGCACGGAATCGGTCCGGATATAGGTAATCAGACCGACACTGCCTTCGTTGCCAATCTCCAAGCCCTCATATAATTCTTGCGCCACGGACATGGTCTTGCGGGCGCTGAACCCGAGTTTGCGGGAGGCCTCCTGCTGCAGCGTACTGGTGATAAAGGGCGGGGCTGGATAGCGTTTGCGCTCCCGCTTTTTCACCTCGACAATCCGGAAGGAGGCCGCTTCAATCCGTTGTTTTAGATTATTGGCCGTTTCGGCGTCGGGAATCGTGGCTTTCTCCCCGTTAACCTGGATGAGCTTTGCCGTAAATAAGTCCTGTTCCCGTCCGACGGGGACGAAATCGGCGTCGATCGTCCAGTATTCTTCCGGCTGAAAAGCTTCGATCTCCGCTTCCCGCTGGCAGATGAGGCGCAAAGCCGCCGATTGGACCCGTCCCGCCGACAGGCCGCGCCGCACTTTAACCCATAAGAGCGGGCTCAGCATATAACCAAAAAGGCGGTCCAGAACCCTTCTGGCCTGTTGGGCATTGACCCGGTTAAGATCGATCGGCCGCGGATTTTCCAGCGCCGCCTTGATCGCCCTTTTCGTGATCTCATGAAACTCGATCCGGCAGGCGGAAGCGGGGTTTAACTCAAGGGTCTGGGCCAAATGCCACGAGATCGCTTCCCCCTCCCGGTCCGGGTCGGTCGCCAGATAGACCCGGTCCACCTTTTTCACCGAGTCCTTGAGTTCTTTGATGATCTTCCCCCGTCCGCGAATCGTTATATATTTCGGTTTAAAATTATTCTTAATATCCACGGCAAATTGACTCCGGGGCAGATCAACAATATGTCCGTTGGAGGCCTTGACCTTATAACTGCGGCCTAGAATTTTACTGATGGTCCTTGCTTTCGCCGGTGACTCCACGATCACCAGTTTATCGGCCATGAAGACACCTCCTTTTGCCTCGTTCTCCATACTTCCTACATTAAGTGTATTCTATTCTTTCCTTTTCTCCATGGTTTATTTTAACGGTTACGACGGTAAGTTTTTGCCGCCACTTGGGAGACCACCTTTTTCATCTCCATCATCACCAAAGCGGAGTTGACCGCGGCGGCCGGCAGGCCGCTGGCGCGCACCAGATCATCAACGTGGGTTTCACCCGCCGCCAAAAGATCCCAGATCTGCTGCTCCACCGGGGACAAGGCCAAGTCCGGACCGGCTTGGGCGGCCGTGGATGCTTCGACGGCCAACAGCGGCAGGTTCAAGGCGGCCAGGATGTCATTGGGCCCTTCGACCAAAAAAGCCCCCTGTTTGATTAAGCGGTGGGGCCCTTTACTTCCTTCCCGTTCAACCGGACCCGGAACGGCGAAAACGTCCCGGCCCTGTTCCAAAGCAAAGTCGGCCGTGATCAAGGAACCGCTGTCGGCGGTGGCTTCCACCACCGTCACCGCCAAACTGAGCCCGCTGATCACCCGGTTCCGGGCGGGGAAGTTGGCGGCATAAGGGGGCGTCCCCAGTGGAAACTCGGAACAGACCACCCCCCGTTCGGCAATTGCCTGCATCAAACCAGCATTTTCCGGCGGGTAGACCTGGTCGAGCCCCGATCCTAAAACGGCGATCGTCCGTCCTCCTTCCACCTGCAAAGCCCCGCGGTGGGCGGCGGAATCAATCCCCCGGGCCAAGCCGCTCACGATCGTCACCCCCTGGGCGGCCAGGTCGGCTGCCAGTTCGCGAGCGGTGTTCAAACCGCGTGGCGTTGCCCGGCGGGAACCGACAATCGCCACCGCCAGTTGGTCGGAGGGTTTAAACTCCCCTTTATAATACAAAACCGGCGGCGGATCGCTCGTCTGCTTCAACAAGACCGGGTACGCGGAGTCGCAGGCCAACAAAACCCGGCACCCGGCCTTCTGCACGCTTTCCCCTTCGGCCGCCGGCGCACAGGTCCGGCGGAAAGCGACCAGATCGGCTGCGACTTTCCGCCCGAGCACTTCGACAAGGGCCCGCGGCTCCGCTTCCCACGCCGCCCGTGCCGTCCCGAAGACCGCCAGCAACCGGTAAAACCGCTTCGGCCCGATTCCCGGGGCTTTATGCAAAGCAATCCAGTACAAAGCCTCATCCGTGAGCATGGCTTTCTCCTCCAGAATAAAAACTCCCCTTGCCCAGTTTTTTTCAAACCGGTCATGGCAATAATATGCTCGTGGAGGTGGCTTGCTTGGAAGCGAATCTAAGCCAGATTTATTCCTGTCCCCACTGTCAGATGGAAACATCCCATTACATCATCGCCCGCCGGGGAGAAAGAACCGTCCTGACTTGTTCCTGCTGCCGGACGATCTCCCTGGTCCGGACTTCCGTCCTGGAAGACCACCAAGCCTGGTGGGAAACCGAACTGCAGCAGCTCCTTTCCGGTTTGGAAGACCATGAGGATGAGCACTAACCTTCGCGGCGTCCAACCAAACTCGGCCGCGTTCCCACCTCCACCCCGGGCGGGACCAATAATCTGATCCGGGCGGCTTCCCTTTTCACCGCCACCCAACCGCAACCGGAGATATAAAGGTCCTCCCCCGGCTGGACCGTAAAGAATTGCTCGGCAAACCGCTCCGGCCGTTCCTCTTGGCCATAAACCCGTAACCAGTCGGGGCCTTCCGTCAGCAATGCTTCCGCCTTTTGTCCCCGGCTCTGGTGGATGGGGGTCTTCTCCCCCGCAAAAAAGACCAGTGTCCGGGCGGCCGGCGACTGGTTCCAAATCCCCGCCAGTCCGCCGACTAAAACGGCACCGTCCGGCTGTATGTTCCAGAGTTTGACCTGTAATTTTTTCTCCGGCAAAAGCCGGCTAGCCGTCTCCGGGGCAAACCGGTCGCCCATCCTGCCCCCCGGCAAAAAGCCGGGCGTATCGTAAAGGATCAGTCCGGATGAAGACAACGTCCAGGTGGAGATTCCCAGCGTCGTGCCGGGGAACCGGGAGACGGTCGGCAATTCCGCCCGCTTTTGGTCCTCCGTGGCCAACAAAGAGGTGAGCAGGGAGGTCTTCCCCACGTTGGCCGCCCCCAAAACCGTCACCTTTTTCCCGGCCAATTCCTTTTTCAAAGCGTTGAACCGGGCCAACCGTTCAGGCCCGCCCTGTCGCGCCGAGACCACCTTAACCCCCAAAAGTTCAGCCCCGGGAAAACGGCGGGCCCATAAAGCCTGGAACCAGGCGGCCATCTCGGCCCATGGCGTCCGTTCCGGTAAAAGGTCCGCCTTGTTCACCACAACTAGAACAGGCAAGGTAAACAGCCGGGACCAAGCCACGGGCATCGAACCTTCCGGGTCAAAAAGATCGGTCACTAATAAAATTAGATCACTCTTCCGGAGAGCGCTTTGGATCTCCCGGTCGAGGACGGTTTCGCCGCCGGCTGCCCTTTTGAACTGGCCGTAATGGCGGAGACGAAAACAACGTTGGCAATAGACGGTTCCCGTTTTCTCCGGCGATTGGTAGAACCCGGGCTGGTCCGGGGCCTCCGTTTGCAGAACAACACCGCAGCCGGGACATTTCTTGTCACTCACCGATGATCCCCTTTTTCTTTAAGTGTTGCGCGACCAATCTTTCCAAACGCCGGACCATTTTCGTATAAAACAGCTCCCGCCTGCTGATTGGGCGGGTCCAAATCGTAAATAAGGCCATGCGGTTGCCGCCCCAGACGTCGGTGAAAAGTTGATCCCCCACCGTGGCCGTCTCCCCGGGGGTGGTCCCCAGCAAGGCCAAGGCTTTTTTAAACGGTGATTTCCGCGGTTTGACCGCCCGGGCCACCCAAGGAATCCCTAACGTCTCCCCGACGATCTTGACCCGCTCTTCCAACGCATTGGAGATGATGCACAGTTTTAAACCGGCGTTTTTCATCTCCTGGACCCAAGCCGTCGTCTCGGGCGCGACACGAACCTCTCCCCATTCCACCAAGGTATTGTCCAGGTCGAGCAGTACCCCTTTTAACCCGCGCTTCTTCAGGTAATCCGGCTTTAAGTCCGCCAGTTTTTTCAGGTGTAAAGCAGGGTATAATCTTTTCCACATCATACTCACCAGCACATTCTCCCCGAAAGTATTTTTATTATACCACAAAACATAATTTTGAAAACTTATTTTCCGTTCCCGCCCGGTTTTATTTGGTATAAAAAGGTAAGTTGTTGGCAATTATATTATTACAGATTTTACCGGTAACAAACAGTTCCTTTCGGAAATAAGGAGGAAAAGTTGGAATGATGAAGATAAGCAAAGAAAATAATGAGTTGCAGAAGCAACTATGCCAAACTGTGCTTGCTTTCTGCCTGACCATTGTTGTCGCCCTCGGTTGCTTCGCTTCCTATATTATTAACACCGAACAGAAGATCCATCGTTTGACGGAACGGATGGAAGCAATCGAAAGCACCCTGGCCCAACTGGCGGACCAGCTGGAGGTGGTGCAGGAAGTCTTCTACGAAGCGCAAAAGATCAAAGACCACATCCAAAAGCGGAGTCGAATCAGCGCCCAGCAGGCCACCGAAGTCACCTACGCCATTCTCCATTGCGCCTACCAGAACATGCTTAATCCCTTTTTACTGGTGGCCATCGCAGAAACCGAATCCAGCTTTTACCCGCATGCGGTCGGGCGCGTCGGTGAACGCGGCTTGGTCCAAGTCTGCTACGGAACATTCAAAATGATGATGCAGGAAGGCGACTTCCACCACTGGCGGGACACCTTGCAAGCCGGAGCTAAATACCTGGTGTATCTCTTGCGCCGTTTCAACGGCAATACGCTGCTGGCCCTGGCGGGTTACAACGCCGGACCCAACCGTACCCTGGAACGCTTAAGGGAAATTGGCGCCCCCTATGTCCGGAAAGTCGAAACCAACTACGCCCGGATCGTCCGGAACAATCATTATGTTCAAATGGTGTACGGGCAGGGCTTGACCGCTGCCGGCCGCCCCGGAGGGTCTTGGGCATAAAAAAACCGCTCGTTTGGGAGCGGATCATTTCTGGCGGAGCTGACGGGACTCGAACCCGCGATCTCCAGCGTGACAGGCTGGCATGTTAAACCGGCTACACTACAGCTCCAGAATAATGGTGGGCGAAACAGGGCTCGAACCTGTGACCCCTTGCTTGTAAGGCAAGTGCTCTCCCAGCTGAGCTATCCGCCCTTGAACAATCTTGTAATATTATAACGAAAAACAAAGGCAAAGTAAAGGGGTTTTCCTCGTTTTTTAGTTTTTGCCTAAAGCCACACGCCCTTCAGTTTTGTCCCAAAAGAAAAAGCCCTTCTTCCAGCGTGATCACGCCTCTTAATAACCAAACCACAATCTGCAGCCTTTTTTTCCTCCTATCCAAACTAATCCTCCTAGTAGATATGGTATAAGTATCTTATTATTTACATTATTGCCATAAAAACGGTAAATATGCCTCCTCCTCGTCGATCTGGCCGTCACCCAGGTCCCGTTCCTGCGGGAAGCCGTGATAATCCGAACCGCCGGTCACCAACAACCCAAAATCCCGGGCCATCGCCAGATACTTCGCGGTCACTGCCGGGGAATGCTCCGGGTAGTATACTTCCAGACCGGCCAGACCGTGGTCGACCAAAACGGGGATCAAACGGTCATCCCCCAAACGGCCCGGGGGGGCCAGGACCGGCCAGCCCCCGGCAGCCCGGATCAGCGCAAGCGCTTCCAGGGATGGTAATTCCCGGTGGGGGAGGTAGGCAACGCCTTGTGTCCCCAACAAGTAGTTAAAGACCTTCCGGTCCTGATCGGGGCCGATCAGTTTTTTGGCCTTCAGGGCCTGGTAGATTTGGAAACGTCCGACAAAAGCGTTGGGTTTTCCCCCGGCGATCTCTTCCCACTCCAGTTCCAGGCCGTGCCGGGCTAAAAGCGCCAGTATCCCCCGGGCCCGCTCGCGGCGGGCGACCAGGACCCGCTTTAACCGCTCGCACAAACCCGCATGAGTATGGTCCACCTGGTAACCAAGGATATGAAATTCTACACCTTCCAGTTCGGTCGAGAGTTCCACCCCCGGGATGCAGACCAGACCATACGCGCGGCCCGCCGCGAGAAAGGCGGGCAAACCGTCGACCGTATCATGGTCGGTAAGGGCCACCCCGGTCAGACCCTTTTCCTTGGCTCTTTTCACCAATTCTTCCGGGGTGGAGATCCCGTCCGA
This sequence comes from Bacillota bacterium, assembly GCA_012521315.1. GTDB lineage: Bacteria > Bacillota > UBA4882 > UBA10575 > UBA10575 > Capillibacterium. Next base: position 2,379 of record JAAYMP010000115.1, on the reverse strand, counting down.
GTAGAGCGTATGGGTATGCAGATCAAACGCCATTCGTCATTGTCCCCTGCCGATCTTAGTTTTCCCTATCTCTTTTAATTCAGCTTATATCTTCTAATTCAGCGCAAGACTTCAACCGGAGCGCCCAATGCCTCAAGGGCGGTGAAAAAGCCGGGATAGGATTTGCTGACGTGTTCGGCCCCGTTAATCACCAATCCTTTTTGGGTCCGTAACGCCAAGACCGCATAAGCCATAATCAACCGGTGGTCCTGACTGCCATCAAGCTCAATCCCGCCTTCGTACCCTGAAGGGTTGCCCGCGATCACAAACCCATCGGCGGTTTCGGTGATCGCCACCCCAAGGCGGTGCAAACCCCGGGCTAGATCGCCAATCCGGTCCGATTCTTTCCAGCGGAGATTCGCCACCCGGGAAAATGTGGTGGTCCCAGCCGCGCAACAAGCCACGGCCGCCATGGACAAGACCGCATCAATCGCCGCTTCGCCGTTGAAATCAACCGCGCGTAAGGGGCCGCCCCCCCGGACCGTCACCACCTGGCCTTCCGTCTCAACCGCGACCCCCAACTGCCGGAGATAGGGGATGACCTGCTTCTCTCCTTGTTGATCAGCAGGGTTCAACGGGGACAAGACGACCGCCGAGGGCACTAGGGCAGCCGCCGCCATGATCGCCGCCGCCGCCGGGTAATCCCCGGGCACGCGGTAAACGCCCGGCTGGTAGCTTGCCGCCGGTACCGTAAACCGCAGTTTTTCCCAGTCCGCCTGCGGGGTGACCCCGGCTTCCGCCATCACCTGCAGGGTCGTGGCCAGGGGCGGCCGGGAGACAAGTCCCTCCGTGATCCGGAGGTCGAGCCCACCCAGGAGAGGGGCGATCATCAACAAAGCCGTGGCAAACTGGGAGCTGATCCGGCCGGAAACCGTCACCGTCCGCCGGTTGAGCGGCCGCCCGCCCCGAATGGTGATAGGGAGGTGCCCGTGATCATCCTCAACCTCCGCCCCCAAAGCGCGCAGCACCGTCAAAAGGTGGCCTTGGGGTCTTTTGCCCAGCGATTCAGGGTAAGACGTCACATAACGGACCTCCGGCAGCAACAGGCCGATGGGCAAGAGCAGGCGGAGAACCAGTCCCCCGTTGCCCGGATCCAAAACCCCCGGCGGGCGGGGCGTCCGGCCGAAACCATTGATCTTTAGCCATCCTTCGCCCGCATCGATGGTCGCCCCCAAACGCCGGCAACAGTTGAGCAGGGCGCCGGCGTCATCGTTGGTGGCCGGGCCATGGATGATTGACTCCCCTTCCGTTAAAGCGGAGACCCAGATGTACCGCGAGGTGTAATTCTTGGACGGCGGAACCCGCACTTTTCCTTGGAGGCGGGAAGCCGGTCCGACATAAACCTTCATCGGCCCTGCCCTCCCCGCACTTGTGTCTGGAAGCCATAGGCGCGGAGGAGCCGGACCGCTTCGGCCAACGCTTCCTCGTTCTCGAAGGCCAGCCGGAGGGTTCCCCCCTCCCCTTCCCGGACGCGGAGGATTTCAATGTCTTTAATATTAACCATTTTGATGATGCCGATCACCTCCGCAATCGCCCCCGGCCGGTCTTCAATCACCACCACCAACTCATGGAGAAGGGTTAGAAACCCTTTCCGGCGGGCCGGGAGTTCCGTACGCGCCGTCGCCGCCCGCTGCAGCCGGGCTTCCACCTTGTCCAGCTCGCCGGCGGCCAGCGCGGCGGTAAGGTTCTCCACCTCCGTCGCCAGGGCCCGCAGGACCGGCAAGAGCGAGGACCGGTTGGAGGCCAGGATCTCACGCCACAAAGCCGGGGATCCCATCGCCACCCGGGTCGTATCATGGAAGCCGCCGGCCGCCAGGGACAGGGTGCCCGGATACTCTTCATTGAAATCGGCCGCTACATTGACCAGGGCGGTTGCGACCAAATGGGGCAAGTGGCTGACCACCGCCACCATTAAATCATGTTCTTCCGGGGTCAAGCGCAAGGGAAGGCCGCCCACCATCCGGATGAACTCTTCCAAGGTGGCCAGCACCGCCGGGGGTGTCCCCGGCGCCGGGGTCAAAAGATAAACGGCGTTCTGGAAAAGAAAGGGGTCCGCCGCGGCCAGCCCCGATTGTTCGCTCCCGGCCATCGGGTGGCCGCCGACATAAGTGACCCCCGCGGGTAACAACGGCGGTAAAGCCTTGGCCAACTGCCCTTTCGTACTGGCTACGTCGGTCAGGATCGTCCCCGAGCGGAGGGCCGGCGCCACCGCCCGGACCACTTCTTCCATTTGACCCACCGGCACGGCCAGCACGACCAGATCCGCTCCTTGCACCGCCGCGGCCGGGTGGTCGGCAATCTCGTGCACCACCTGACGGGAGAGGGCTTCCCGGCAGGTGG
>JAAYMP010000114.1 GCA_012521315.1 Bacillota bacterium | reverse complement strand
GTAAGTGACCGACGGTTCCGTGGTTGTCAGTTGTACTACCCAACATTCTTGTTCTCCCCCGGTTTCTTCGCCAACAAGAACCGGATCGTAATCCCGGAAAAGGTCCAGGCGTAACAGGTCATCATTGGCCAGATCCGTCCCTTGCAGGTTTTGACGGCCGCTCATGCGCAGCGAACGCTTGGCATTAGGCAGGTACATCCAGATCTCATCGCCAACCCGCAGGTACCCCTGGCCTCTTTCCCGGGCTGGTTCAAGATAACGGAGGCACATCTTTTCCGTGCCCGATATGTACACCCGCAACCGGCTGGTCCGCGGGGTCCCGCCGGGACGTACCACAGTCAGGTCCATAAGGATCGTCCCCTGGTAGCTGTTAAGCGCCCGGTCCAGGGCGGCCATTATTTCCTCCCCGGACGGGGCGGCCCCGGCTGCCTGCGGCCAAAATAAGGACAGGAACAAAAACCAGCCCAACACCTGTTTGCAAATGGTTTTGACCAGCATTTTTTCTCCCCCTTGTCACGAATCGTCGCGCGCGTGTACACATTTATATATGGGTTTTTTACTGTTTCCACCTGCACAATCTATGACGCACGCACACGCGTATTACACAACTACACTGCTACATTACGTCCTTTCCATGTCTGACAAACTAATCATGGGCGCACGCATGAACGCATATGCGAAACGCATATGCTATTTTCTTCTTAAAGCCCCTGCCGGTTGCAACCTGGAGGCCATTCGCGCCGGGTAATAGGAGGAAACCAGGGTGGCCAGGACCAAAACCAGGAAAGAAACGAGAACGTTACCCCAGGTCAACAAGGGATACATCCTCTCCGCGCCAAAGGCATAGCGGGCTGCGTCAATAAAAGCGGGAATCCCGGCCTTCCCCAGCCAAAGGCTGGTCAAACTCCCCAAGAACACACCCAAACCGCCAAAACAGAGACTGAGGATCACCGCCTCCGCCAGAAAGAGCAGGCGGATCTGCCGGCGTTTGGCGCCCATGGCTGTCATCATCCCAATCTCCCGGAACCGTTCAAAAACCGCTGTCAACATGGTGTTTATCACACCGGCGGCAATAACTATCAAAAGGACCAGGTTTATAAGGTTGAAGGTGATGGTGTTGGCCATGACGGAACCGGCATAGAAACCCCCTGCTGTTCTCCAGTCTTCGACGGTCAAAGCCCATCCCTTAAAGGTTTCTTGGAGCACGGCGGCGAAAGCTCCGGCGGCTCCGGCCTTTTCCAACAAAACCTTAATCTGTGTGACGCTATTACCGGCCAGCATCAACTCTTGCGCAGAACCGAGATGGATATAGGCCCGGTTATCATGCCACGGCATATTCTTGGCGTAAATCCCGACCACCAGAAAATCCAAGGTGTTCATCCCGCCGCCGGCGGTTTGCGCCGAGACGGTAATGCTATCCCCCACAACGGCCCCGAACCGTTCGGCCTGGGCTTCGCTGATATAAATCCCGTAAAAATCACCGGCCTGCAGGGAACGGCCGGCAACCGGGCGGGCTGCCTCCAGGAGCAGATCCGCCTCTTTATCCGGTTCAATACCGGTAAGAATCCCCTCGTACATTTTCGGGCCGGCAAAGAAGAGGCAGGTACTTCCTATACGCCTGCTCACAACAGAGACACCAGCCAACCCGGAGACAGTTTCGACAATCTTCTCCGGTTCCGCCAGCCAGCGTTTGCCCGGGGAGCGAATCGCCCGGTCAAAATCACTCCCACCCTGCTCCCCCTCTCCGGCGGCAATAATACTCAGATGACCGGTATCAAGGGCGATCATGTTATTGAACATCTGGGTACGAAGACCGTCAGCGCACGCCCTGCCAAACACCAGAAAAAATCCGCCAAAAACCATCCCCAAGCCGGTCAATACCGCCCGGCGCTTATGCCGGGCCAAATTCCGCAGGGCAATTCTGATGAACCCTTTCATAATTCCCCTCCGTCTCGTCGCAGACTCGTTGCTCAGTACTCATCGCTCGTCGCTCGGCTGTGGCTTGGTGCTGGTTGCTGGATTCATCGATAGTTGTTCGTTGCTCGTATTCAAGCATCCCGTTGGATAAATACCCAAGATAGACCCAGCCCGGCGCTCTACCCCAGCGCGCCGGGGGGCTGCCCTTGCCGGATTGCCGGCAGGCTAGCCCACAGTTCCAGCTAGCGGCGTCAGCAGCAAGCAGGACTAGGCGCGAGGGAGGACGG
>JAAYMP010000007.1 GCA_012521315.1 Bacillota bacterium | reverse complement strand
GTGTTATTTTGCTGGCCGCGGCGGTGCAGGGGCTGACCGTTGCCGAATATACTCCGCTTCAAGTCAAGATGGCGGTGGTCGGTTATGGCCGGGCGGAAAAAAAGCAGGTCCAGGAGATGGTGCGGCTCTTGCTCCGCTTAAATGCGCTCCCTAAACCGGACGACGCGGCCGACGCGTTGGCGATCGCCATCTGCTTTGCCCATTCCTGGGGCCGGACCGGGCGATTGATGGGGGGAGAAGGATGATTGCTTTCTTACGCGGAACCGTGAGCGAGCGTTCCGACGAGGCCGTTTTTGTTGAGGTGAACGGGGTCGGTTTTCGGGTCATGATGACCACGCCCGCTTTGCAACGGGTCAGGACCGGCGATCCGGTGCTGATCCACACTTACCTGGCCCATAAAGAGGATGCCATGCTGTTGTACGGTTTTTTTGACCAGGCGGAGAAGGATTTGTTCATCAAGTTGATCGGTGTTTCCGGCGTCGGCCCGAAGACCGCCCTGGGGATTCTGTCGCTTTTTTCCGCCGACGAGTTTTGCCAGGCTGTGCTCAGGGAGGATGTCAAGCTTTTGAGCAAGGCGCCGGGCGTGGGGCACAAAACCGCCCAAAGGTTAATTCTTGAGCTGAAAAATACCCTGGTGAGGGAGGGTGCGCCGTTCAGGCTCGCTCCCGGCCAGGCTTCCGCGGACAAGGCGACGGGCGATGACGCGGTGGCCGCCTTGGAGGCATTAGGGTACGAAACCGTCGTGGCGGTGAAGGCGGTGCAAACGGTGCGGGCCGCCGACCCGGAGCTTGAACTCCAGGACGTGATTAAAAGGGCTTTGCGCCTGTTGATGAAGGAATAAGCAGGAGAAGAGAGGGTTTTTCAGATGGAGGATTCCCGGTTGGTTACGCCCCGGTGGCGGGAGGAAGATTCGGAACTGGACCGTACTGTTCGCCCGCGGAAGCTGGAGGAGTATATCGGGCAAACGGCGGTGAAGGAGAATTTAAAGATTTTTATCGAAGCCGCCCGCAAACGCGGCGAGGCCTTGGACCATGTGTTGCTCTACGGTCCGCCGGGGTTGGGTAAGACGACCTTGGCCCATATCATCGCGGCCGAACTGGGAGTCCAGATCCGGGTGACTTCGGGGCCGGCAATCGAACGCCCCGGCGATTTGGCTGCGCTCTTAACCAATTTGGAAGAGAACGATGTTCTTTTTATCGATGAGATCCACCGGCTCAACCGGACGGTTGAAGAGGTCCTTTACCCGGCGATGGAAGATTACGCCTTGGATATCATCATCGGGAAGGGGGCCAACGCCCGTTCACTCCGGATCGATCTGCCCAGATTTACCTTGGTGGGGGCAACCACGCGCGCGGGCGCTTTATCGGCCCCGCTGCGCGACCGTTTTGGGATCATTAACCGGCTGGACTTTTATTCGACCGCGGATCTGGTGCAGATTATTACCCGGACCGCCCGGATTCTTAAGATCGAGATTGACCCCGCGGGGGCCGATGAGCTGGCCCGCCGCGCCCGGGGGACGCCCCGGATTGCCAACCGTTTGCTGAAGCGCGTGCGGGACTATGCAGAAGTCAAGGCGGACGGGGTGATTACGGCCACGGTCGCCGCCGCCGCGCTGAACCGGTTGGAGGTGGATGAAAAAGGACTGGACCGCGTCGACCGGCTCATGCTGGAGACGATCATCGGTAAATTTGACGGCGGGCCGGTGGGGGTGGAGACCCTGGCGGCGGCCACGCAGGAAGCGGTTGAAACCATCGAAGATGTCTGTGAACCCTATTTGATGCAGATCGGTTTCTTGCAGCGGACGCCTCGCGGGCGGGTGACGACCCGCTTGGCCTGGGAACATTTGGGGTTAAAATACAGCAATAAGGACGAGACTAACCAGGGGGAGTTGAAACTGGACTAAAAACCGGTCCGTTTTATGATCCGGATCGGATCATCAAAAAAGAAAAGAGGCATGGGCTTTGGAATTGTTACTCCATACTTGCTGCGGTCCGTGTGCGACCTATTCTACGGAATTCCTGCAGGAAAAGGGATATGCGCCAACCATGTATTACTACAATCCCAATATCCACCCTTATAAAGAATGGGAGCGGCGCAAGGAAAGCCTGGTGGAGTTTGCTTCCCGCCGGAGACTGCCGTTAATTCTGGATGAAGCGTATGAACTGTCCGCTTTCCTCCAGCGCACTGTCCCGCAGGAAAAGGAAAGGTGCGGGATCTGTTACCGGATGCGCCTGGAAAAAACCGCCCGCCAGGCCAAGGAGATGGGCTTTCCCGCCTTTGGGACGACCTTGCTCATCTCGCCCTACCAAAACAGGGATTTAATCTGCCGGATCGGGGGAGAGCTGGCGGCCGCGTATCAGCTTTCCTTCTGCGACCTTGATTTAAGACCCGGTTTCCGGCGCAGCCAGCAATTGGCCAGGGAATACGGGCTTTACCGGCAAGGGTACTGCGGTTGTATCTTCAGTGAGCGGGACCGTTATTATAAACCGGGTCGCCCCGGGGCTGTGAAAGCAAGTGACGTCAAAAGTCCTGGGAAAGGAGGGGGAGTACAGTGCTGACCAATTCCTTTGGACCGATGGGCCGCCTGCTGATCATAGCCGGCCTTCTCCTTGTCTTATTGGGGGTTTTCCTCCAGTTTGGGGAGAAAATCCTTCCACGGGGCCGTATGCCCGGGGATATTTTGATCCGCCGGGGCAATTTCACCTTCTACTTTCCCCTCGGCACCTGTGTACTCCTGAGCATTGTGCTAAGTTTGGTCCTGGCGCTGTTGAACCGGAGGTGACCCGGTGGCGTGGGGCTCTATCACTGTGAAGGAATTATCTTACGGACCCGCGGTTT
>JAAYMP010000113.1 GCA_012521315.1 Bacillota bacterium | reverse complement strand
TCTCCCGCTGGCGGTCAGCACCGTACTGGAGAAAGGCCTGTCCCAGATTACCCACGCCGACCAGCCCGACATTGACGACGCGGTTCAGCTTGAGAATACGGCGCAATTCCCCCCGTAAAATGTACACATCATAACCGACGCCTTGTTTGCCAAAAACGCCGAACATGCTTAGATCTTTCCGGATCTGTCCCGGGGTAATCCCCGTTCTTTCACCCAAATCATAGGAGGATATAATCGGCGTATGCTCCACATCGATCTCGGACAAAACCCGTAAATATAAGGGTAAACGGTTAATGACCACATCTGGTACGCGGCGTTGTTCCACGGGTTTCCCTCCTTATCTTTATATACTCCCCCTTCGACGTTAAGCCGGACATTCCTTCCTCTCATTGTAAAGCCTGGCAAAGCTCTTGCAACCGCGGTCTTAAAATACCAACCTTTAGCATATAATTCTACAATAAAGCACAAGTCCACACCGGAAAACACCGCGGTTAAAGAACAGGGGGGCCAGTAAACAATGGATTCACTCCCGCGCAAACATTTGCCGCCAGAGCGCTTCCGTTACCTCTTAGTAATCGGTCTGACTTTTTTCACCTTTTTTATCGCGATCGGGTTTTATCTGGTCGACCTCGATCAGAAACAAGGTTCTTCTTATCCCCTTGCCTATCTGAAACGCCTCTACCACCTGGATTCCCTAGTCGGGCGCCGGTTTTTTTCACAAGTAATCCCCGGCTTTAAACGTTACCGGTTCGAGGATGATCCGGATTTCATTCTGGACACCAAAACCGCCGATCTGTTCCTGCGGTTTCTGGTTAACATCCGGACCCCGTCCCCTTGGGAGATGTTCAAGGCCCAATTCCCCCTGTTGGCCCGGGAAGAAACGGTAAACAACTATTCGCTTCGCCAGGCGGCCAACCACCGCCCGGCCCCGGAACCAATCATCCAGCGCCCGGCGCCCCTCCCGCCAACCCGCCCGGCGCCGCCCGTCCAGCCGCCGCGGGTTGAACCGACCCGGATTCTCATCTACCATACGCACACTTCCGAATCCTATGTGCCCGTTAGCAGCCGGACCCATACCCACAACAGCCGCGGGGACATCGTGCAGGCCGGTGCTCTTCTTACCCGGCTCCTCGAGGAAAAATACGGCATCAAAACCCTGCACTGCGACACCATCCACGATCATTATCCCTTCCGCGATGCCTACCAACGGTCGGCCGAAACCGTCCAGAAGCTCCTGGCCGATCACCCCCAGGTGGAGGTGGTGCTTGATCTCCACCGGGATGCCACTCCCGGGCTCAACCATAAAGTCCCCATTAAAGGAAAAACCGCCGCCAAGATTATCCTCGTCGTCGGTTCCGATCGCTTGGGACTGCCCCACCCCAACTGGGAAAAGAACCACCAGTTTGCCAATGCCCTTTTGGAAGTGATGGACCTCCTCTATCCCAATTTAGCCCACGGGGTAATTCTCGCCGAAGCCCGTTACAACCAGCATCTCCATCCCCAGTCCATCATCGTCGAGTTCGGCGACGATAAATCCACCTGGGAGGAGGTCAGTTACTCTGTCGAGCTCTTCGCCGAGGTGCTGGCCACGTACCTGTCCCAGGCCAGCTACTCGATGTAAAACCGGGTTTATCCCGGAGGCGTCCGCGCCAGCACCCGCACGATGTACGGCTGGTAGCAGCCGGTTTTCTGTAGTCGCCGGTTATAAAGGTGAAGCCCGCCATAAGCGAGGGCCAGACCCAAAACCCCGCCCAGCAGCCCGCCTGCTTCCATCCAGGCTTCGCCCATGAGGAAGCCACCCAGGCGCGCTCCCCCTAAATACCCCAGCAAAAAAAAGAAAAGCGGCAGGGCGTAGACCAAAAAACTGGCCTTCACGACCGAACTGTCCTTCAGACCAATCAAAACCCGGTCGCCTTTGGCCAAAACCAACTGGTCCCTGGGCAGGACAAGCTCCTGTTCACCCAGGTTGTTCCCAAAAACCAAACAGGCGCCACATTCGCGACAGGCCGCATGGCGTATATACCGCAACCGGACTTCGTCTTCGTTTACCGCCACGACCCAAGCCTCTTTCTCCAAAAGTCATCCCTCTTTACCCTGTTCATTTACAATCCCCACCCGTCGCTGTTCGCTCGTCTTCAAGCCCACCGCCCGCGGCCCTTTTCCCTCGCCGCTCCCCTGAGCGATTGCTTTTGCGACAGCGGTTACCACTTCCCAACGACGCTTCGCTTTAGGAGACCGCCGTGCTCGCCCGTTCCTTCACCACCAACTTCAACAGTTCGCCCAAAAGGAGGGGGGTCAAAACCAGCCCAAAAATAAGCAACCAATCAGTCAAGGGCAAAAGCTCGGTCCGGAAGATCCCCCGCAACCAGGGGGTGAAAAAGACAACCAGGTGCATTAGGGCAGACCCGACGAAAGCCCAGGAGAGCTGCTGGTTCTGGAAGACCCCCCGCCGCCACAGGCTGGCGGTGAGCGAGCGGAAGTTATAGGCGTGGACCAACTGGCAAAGGCCTAAAGTAGCAAAGGCCATTGTTTCAGCCTTCGCCACCGTCTCCCTTAACCCAAGGCGAAAAGCGGTCAAGGTCACCCCGGCGATGAAGAGACCGAAGACAATGAGCAGCCGCCGTGCTTTCTGGTCAAAAATCCCTTGCTCCGGGTGGATGGGCGGTCTTTTCATGATGTCACCCTCCGGCGGGTCGACCCCCAATGCCAAGGCGGGCAACGAATCGGTGACCAGGTTGACCCAGAGGATCTGGATGGGATACAGGGGAACCGGCCATCCCAACAGAATTGCCGTAAAAATGGTAATGATCTCCCCCAGATTGCAGGAGAGGAGAAAATAGACGGTCTTTTTTATGTTTTCAAAGATCACCCGGCCTTCTTGCACCGCCCGGACGATCGTGGCGAAGTTATCATCGGCCAAGACCATATCCGCCGCTTCTTTCGCCACATCGGTCCCGGTCTGGCCCATGGCGGCGCCAATATCCGCCTTCTTTAGGGCCGGGGCGTCATTGACGCCGTCCCCGGTCATGGCCACAATCGCCCCGTTCTGTTTTAGGGCGTCGACGATCCTGACTTTATGCTCCGGGGCAACCCGGGCAAAAACATTAACCTTGGCCACCTGCTTGGCTAATTCATCCCCGTCCAGCGTCTCCAATTCGGCCCCGACCAGGACCGGATCCTCCGGCCCGGCCAGACCCAGCTGCCGGGCAATGGCGACCGCCGTATCCCGGTGGTCCCCGGTGATCATCTTGACCACAATCCCGGCTTCTTGGCAGACCCGGATCGCCGCTTTGGCCTCGGGGCGGGGCGGATCAATCATCCCCATAAAACCAACAAATGTCAGATCCTTTTCCGCCTCTTCCACCGGAGTGGAACCGGATGGCGGGTCCGGGCGGATCGCAAAGGCCAATACCCGCAGCGCTTCGGTGGCCAGTTGGTGGTTGACCTGTAAAAGCTCCGCTTTTCGCGCGGCGGTTAATTCTTCCGGCCCGTCCTCCCCCAAACACCCTTGGCATTGCTCCAGGACCAGATCGGGTGCCCCTTTTACCAGGAGCCAGCGGCGGTCGGCGCCTTCCCCCAAAAGCCGCGGGGCGAGATTGCCCTGGTGGACCGTGCTCATTCGTTTCCGCACCGAATCAAAGGGGTACTCCCCCAGCCGCGGATATGTTGTCAAGAGTTCGGACCGGGCCCAGCCCGCCTTGGCGGCCGCCACCACCAACGCGCCTTCCGTCGGGTCGCCCACGATCTTGGCTTCCGCCGGCAGAAATTCGGCGTCATTACAGAGGACGCCGATCTTCAAAATCAAGTCCAGCAGGGGTTGCTCGCTAGCGGCCACCGCCGTCCCGTCCCGCCGGAACTCGCCCTCCGCTTTGAGGCCTTCCCCCGTTACCTCGTAGTCCACCGCGCTGGTGACAATCCGCCGGACCGTCATGGCGTTCTGGGTGAGGGTCCCCGTTTTATCAGAACAGATCACCGTGGCCGAACCCAAAGTCTCCACCGCCGGCAACCGGCGGATGATCGCCTTCTGCCCGGCCATCCGCTGGACCCCCAGGGCTAAAACAATGGTGATGATCGCCGGTAATCCTTCGGGGATTGCCGCCACCGCCAGGCTGACGGCGACCAAAAACATTTCGTAGAAACGGTTCCCCCGGAGCAGCCCCACCAGGAAAATGAAGAGACAGATCCCGACCGCCAGGAGTCCGACCTGTTTTCCAAAACTGTCCAAGCGCTTCTGGAGCGGCGTTTTCTCCTCCGGCCCGCCCTGCAGCAGCCCGGCAATCCGTCCCAGTTCGGTGTTCATCCCTGTCCCGGTCACCAGCGCCCGGCCCCGACCAAAGGTGACCATGGTCCCTTTAAAGACCATATTCTTCTGGTCACCCAACGGCAGTTCCTCCGCCGCCGTAAACTCCGCTTCCTTGGCAACCGGTACCGACTCACCGGTCAGCGCCGCTTCGTTCACCTGCAAACTCTCGGTCTTCACCAGCCGGGCGTCGGCGGGCACAAAGTCCCCCGCTTCCAGCAGGACCAGATCCCCCGGGACCAGTTCCCTGGCGTCCACCTCCCGCGTTTGCCCATCCCGGTAGACCTTGGCCAGCGGGGCGGTGAGTTCTGCCAAAGCGGAAAGGGCTTTTTCCGCCTTTAATTCCTGCATCACCCCAAGGAACGTGTTGAGGAAAACGACCAAAAAAATAACCACAGCGTCGCTGGTTTCCCCCAAAAACAGCGAGATTACCGCCGCCCCGAGTAAAAGCAGGATTAAAAAATCTTTGAGTTGAGCAAGGATCTTTTGCCAAACCGTCGGCCCCGGCTGCTCCTGCAGCTCGTTCGGGCCGTACTTCTCCAGCCGGGCCACCGCGTCGGCCTGGCTTAATCCCGCCACCAAATCAGTCTTCAAATCAGCGGCGGTCTCGGCAATGTTCCGCTGGTACCAAGCGGGCATGGCAATCCCCCCGTTGTTATTGCCCATCCCATCTAACCCATAGCTTACGTCGGCGGGGACCATCAAATTCACAGAAGTATACGCCTTGCCAAGTCCCCAGTTTCAACCGGCCGTCCTCCACCGGCAAATTGACCGACGAACCGACCAAAGCCGCTTTTAAATGGGCGGCCGAGTTCCCTTCGCTGTGGGCCACATTTAAGGAAGCGGGAAAGATCTTATCCAACGCCTGCTTTAGATCGTAAAGCACGTCCGGATCGGCGTTCTCGTTCAGCATGATCCCCGCCGTCGTGTGGGGGACAAAAACCGTACCCATCCCCGTTTTTACTCCGGATTTTTGGAGATCAGCCGCCAATTCGCCGGTGATCTCAAAAAAATCCGTGGCCGCCCGCGTCGTAATGGTTAATTCCCGCCAGATCGTCCTCACCCCCAATGATTAAAATCGCCTTTTCTCTTTTTCCCGTTCCCGGGCGGCACTTTGCAGCCCCATTAAACCATAAAAACAGAGAAAGATCAGGCCGATGCCGATCAGGACAATCAAAAAGCCCAAGCGGAGCGTCGCCCGGGAGAGGAAGACGGAGGCCAGTCCGGAAAGCATGCTTAAACCGTAAAGCACGAAGACCGCTTTTTTCATGCCCAAACCGGAAGTGAGCAATAGATGGTGAATATGGTAACGGTCACCCCGCGTGATCTTTTCCCCGTTCCGCCAGCGCCGCCAGACCGCCCAAAAAGTATCAAGAAACGGGATCCCCATGGCAAAAACGGGAATCACCAGCGCTAAAGCGGTCGGTAACTTCAACGCCCCGATCACGGAGATGACCCCCAACATAAAACCCAGGTAATAGGCGCCGGAATTGCCCATAAAGATCCGGGCCGGATAGAAGTTATAGGGGAGAAAACCGAGCAAAACACCGATTAAAATCGCACACAGAAACACGGCGGCCGACTGTCCGAGACCGAACCCGATGATGAGCAAGCTCAACCCGGCAATCGCCGCAATCCCGGCCGCCAAACCGTCCAACCCATCGATGATGTTGATGACATTAATCGTCAGGACCAGCCACAAAACGGTCAAGGGGTAACCCTTCCACCCCAAAGCCACCATCTCGCCGAAGGGGTTCGTCAGGTAAACGATGCGGACCCCCGCCCAGGTCATAAAGGCAGCCACCAAAAACTGGACGACCAGCTTCAACCCGGGCGATAGATCATATTTGTCATCAATCAACCCCAAGAGGAAGATAACCAGGCCCCCGCCGGCGATCGGCCACAGGTAAGGAAAGGTCAAGCCGCCGGTAAGCAGAAGGGTCAGGTTGAACGCAATAAAAATCGCCAGTCCCCCCGTGTAAGGGCGGGGCGTGGTATGAATCCGCCTTTCCCGCGGCAGATCCACCAGCCCCCAGGCGTTTCCTTGTTTCGTCCAAAAGGCGGTCAGGATAAACGATAAACCAAAGCCGACCGCGGTCAGCAAAGCCAGGTTCAAACCAAACACCGACCATTGCAACTCCGGCACCCCCTCTGCATCGCCCATGCCCCACGGCCAAAGGCTTATTTGGTTCCGAACAACCGGTCACCGGCATCGCCCAAGCCGGGGATGATATAACCGTGGTCGTTCAAACACTCGTCAATGGCGGCCACGAAAATTTCCACATCCGGATGGGCCTGTTGCACCCGGGCGATTCCTTCCGGGGCGGCAATCAAACAGACCAGTTTAATCCCCTTCGCCCCTCGCTTTTTCATAAAATCAATCGCCGCGGTGGCCGAACCGCCGGTAGCCAGCATCGGATCGACCACGATCATATCGCGCTCCTGGAGATCAGCGGGCAATTTGCAGTAGTACTCCACCGGTTGCAGGGTGTTCGGGTCGCGGTACAGGCCGATATGGCCAATCTTCGCCGCCGGAATCAACTTCACGATGCCGTCGGCCATCACTAGCCCGGCCCGGAGTATCGGAACGACCGCAATCTTTTTCCCCGCGATCACCTTGGCTTTCGCCATTGCAATCGGCGTCTGGATCTCCACTTCCTCCAAGGGGAAGTCGCGGGTGACCTCATAGGCCATGAGGGTAGCAATCTCTTCAACCAGTTCGCGGAATTCTTTCGGACCGGTCTTGGCGTCCCGGATAATGCTTAATTTATGTTGAATGAGCGGATGGTCGATCAAATGGACGCACCCCATTGGCAAATCCTCCTTTATTCTTTTTCTAGCCGTGTTATTTTATCAACCCGTTGCTGGTGACGTCCTCCCGCAAACTCCTCGTTCAGGTAGGCTTCAACAACGGCAAGCGCCAACCCTGTTCCGATGACCCGGGCCCCCATCGCCAAAACATTACTGTCATTATGGGCCCGTGCCATCCGAGCTGAAAAGACATCATGACACAACGCCGCGCGCACGCCTTTAATTTTGTTGGCGGCAATCGCGACCCCAATCCCGGTGCCACATATAATAATCCCCTGATCAAACTCGTTTTTCGCCACTGCCTTCGCCACAATCGCCGCTTGATCTGGATAATCAACCGAATCGGTCGAGAAAACGCCAAAGTCTTTGTAGTCGTAACCCTTTGCCTGCAAATACTTGGCAACCTCTTCCTTCAAGGGAAAACCGGCATGATCAGCACCCAAGGCAATTCGCATCTTCTTCCCTCCTTTCTGCTGGCTGGCGTCGTCCATTTCTGCTTCTGTTTCAACGGCCAACAAGTCGATGAGCGCCCGCAGATCCTTCTCCAGATCGGCAGCGCACTGCTGGTAAACCGCCAGCGGCTGTCCAAAGGGGTCCGGGACGTCCCATCGGTCTTTTCCAGCCGGATTATGCGCTTTGATGTACTCCCGTAGGACAAAAGTTCGGCCTTTGACGCCCGGATCGATCTTGATAATCTGTTCTTTTTGGGCGTTGGTCATCGTCAAGATTAAATCGGCCGCCGCCAACTCTTCCCGGGCAAGCTCCCGGGCCAAATGGCTGGAAAGATTTACGCCGTAACCGCGCATCGTTTCAACCGCTTCGGTCGAAGCCGGTGCGCCGGGATAGGCGTAAAGCCCGGCCGACGAGACACGAATCTTCTGGAATTTGCCGCCGCGTTCATTTAACAATTGACGAAGCAAAGCCGCGGCCATCGGACTGCGGCAGGTGTTCCCGGTACAAACAAAGAGTATATTCCGGACCATTTTTTCCTCCTGTTCCCTTCAACATCATCGGTGTCAGTCTCCCGGTTCAAAACCGATCTTGACCAATCGGGCAGTGATAGCCCCCGCATTGCCGTTGGCTTTGATCCGTAAAGGATAAACCGGTTCGTCAAGGGAAAACCAGATCGTAACCTGGGAGACGGGATCGTGAACAACCTCCGCTTGCTGGTAACCGGAGAGGACCCGGATCCGTTCGGTCCCCTGGAGCTTACAGGTGACCGCCTCCGGCCCCCGGCTAGTCAGATAATAAAACTGGTTCTCCCCCCGCCGCCAGGGTCGCTGCCTGAGGTAGTAGACCAAGGAGAGACTCTCAAGCAACGGGTGCTTGCCCGCATATTGCCAGAGGCGCGGTTCCCTTCCCGCGCTTACCACCCGCTTCTCGACCGTTTCCGCCCCAAAATGGTACTCCTCTTCCCGGCGGTCGCCATTTTCATTAATGATTTTTCGCAGGTAAACCGGGGTTTTCGTCGTCATGTCCAGGTATAAAAGGTTGTCTTCCTCGTAGGAGAAAAGGAAAGCAAAGGCGGGATAACTCCGCATGCTCATCCGGATCTCCAGCACCGGCCGGTCCTGGTAGACCTTCTCCCCAACGATCCGGAGGGTCTGCTCGCCGACAGGCAAACCTTTAACAAAAACCTGGTATTCTAAGGTTTCTCCGGCCGTCAACTCCTTTTCCCGGTTGCGGGCCGCCGGGCTGCTCCCCAAAAGGAGGAGCAGGATGAATAGTACTGTCCCCAGGCGCCTACGGGCTTTACTCATTTTATCTCCTCGACTTTCCCTCCGGCTGCTTTATATAGGCGGTTATAAACCGCCTCCCCCACCCCCTGGCGGGGCGGAGCGACGGCATAAATTTCGTCGACTCCGGCCTGGTCGCAAAGGCGGAGCAGATGAAACAAGCGTTCAGCCCCTTCCGCCGGGTCGGCCCGCCGACCCAGGGATAAAAAGGTGACCCCGGCCAAGTTAAAAGCCGGAATTTGGTCCTCGTCGTAAGCAATGATCCCAACCCGTTTCCCCGCGGACCGGGCCTGCGCGACGGTCCGCTGCAAAAAACAGCGGACTTGGACCTCATCCCCGGCCAGCAGGCGTAAGGGAGCCTGGGGCGCATAATGACGGTATTTCATCCCGGGAGCCAGCGGCCGCCGGCAATTGATCTGGGACGGGGGTTCAACCATCTCCGGACCGAAGACCGCTTCCAGCATCTCACGGGTGACCCCTCCGGGCCGGAGGATCCGGAGCTTGGGACCGGTCAAGTCAAGCACGGTCGATTCCACACCCACCCCGGTGGGTCCGGCGTCAATGATCAACTCCACCTTGCCCTCAAGATCGGCGATGACATGGCTGCCCCTGGTCGGGCTGGGCCGTCCGGAAAGATTGGCGCTGGGCGCGGCGACCGGCAACCCGGTCTGGCGGAGCAACTCCTGGGCCACCGGGTGGGCGGGCAGGCGGATGGCAACCGTCGGGAGGCCGGCGCTAACCTCAACCGGAATCTCCTCCCTTTTCGGCAGGATGATGGTGAGAGGGCCGGGCCAAAACCGTTCGGCCAGAAGCTTGGCGGTTTCCGGCACTTCACGGGCCAGCTCCGCCACCTGTTCCCAATGGTAAATGTGGACAATCAACGGGTTGTCGTCCGGTCGCCCTTTAACGTTAAAAATATTTTTTACACTGTCCCGGTTATAAATAACGGCACCCAGACCGTATACTGTCTCTGTGGGAAAAGCAACCAGCCCGCCCTGGCGTAAAACCGCCGCCGCCCGGGCCAGCGCCGCCCGGTCAATGGCCTCCGGGTTAACCGTAATGATTTCTGTCTTGATCATTCCGTCACCAGCTTCAATCTCGGCCCCGGTCACGAGGTTCAGGAAAAAACTTCTCTACGAAAGAAAAGGATTCCTCTTTTTTGTCACGAAAAGATCCCCAGTATTTTCAGCAAGCGAGGTTGGAAAAATGGCCACCAAACTCTTTAAAATCCGCCGCTTCTTTTATCCGCTCTGGGTGATCGGGGTCGTGTATACTTTTTATCTTGGCATCCAAACCCTTTTTTTATTTCTCGGTAGCTTGCTCAGTCCCCTCCTGAAATGGGCGTGGAAATTGGAGGAGCTAGCCACGGAGGTGGTCCGCCCCAACTTTTTTCTCCATCTGTTCCTGGGCTTGATCCCATTCCTCTTCGCGATCAAGCTGGCGGAAAAAGTCTTCTTCCGCCAGCGCCTGCTGCCACGGTTCTTTCCCCCCTCGGCTTGGGCGCGCCGGGATCTTTTCTTCGGGTTGGCCCTGGGTTTTTCCCTTTTTACCCTCCTTTTCCTGGTTTTTTTCGCGTTGGGGTGGGTCCGGTTCGCCGCTCCCCCGGTTATGGTATCAAGGGAACTGCTCTGGATCGCCCCCACTTTTCTGGTGGCCGCCCTTTTTGAAGAGCTGTTCTTCCGGGGGCTCCAATTGCCGGTCTTCACCGTCCACTGGGGCCTTTCTCCGGCCATCGCCTTTTCTTCTTTTCTCTTCAGCCTCGCCCACCTGAACAACCCGTACCTTGATTTTGGCGGCCTGTTCGCCATTCTAATCGCCGGGGTTCTTCTTGCCCTCGCCTATCTCGAGACCGGCACCTTGTATTATCCGGTGGCGCTCCATTTTAGCTGGAACTTCTGGCAAAACCTCTTCGGCTTCCGGGTCAGCGGTTTTGCTTTCCCCACCCTTTTTCAGTTGGAGATGACCGGTCCACCCTTGTGGACCGGCGGGGCCTTCGGTCCGGAAGCCGGCCTGGCGGGGCTAATCCTGCTCGGCTTGGCCACCGTTGCCACGCTGCTCTATGGGGGTTATCGCCGGCACTGCCTTTCCCGCCAGTTAGAGCTAACGCCCCCGACGCCCCCGGCACCAAAAGACCGCCCCTGAAGGCGGTCTTTCTTCCGCAAACCAAAACTAGCCCCGGCTCCGCGGTCAAACGCGGCGCCAACGCACCCCATGGGGCGTGTCCTCCACCAAAATGCCCGCCGCCTTTAAGGTATCCCGGATCTGGTCGGCGGTTTTAAAATCCCGGTTTTGGCGGGCCTTTTGCCGCTGCTCCACCAGGGCGTTGATCTCTTCATCGCTGAGTCCCGTGGCGGCTTTACCTTCCGCAAACCAGATCCCCAAAACCCCGCCCAACTCCTCCAGGAGGGACAAGGCCTCACCAAGCACCTTTTGGCCTGGAGCGGTCAAGACAAAGTCTTCCCGCAGCGCCCATTTATTGACCTCACGCACCAATTCATAGAGGATACCAAGGGCAAAAGCGGTGTTAAAATCATCCTCCATCGCGGCGACAAAGCGCTCCTTTACTTGGGCGACCAAAGCCGCCACCGCCGGCGAAGCCTCATCTTCGCCCGGCTGGACCGGCGTGGACAAAAGATGCTGCCAATTTTCACGGGCTGTTTCCAAACGGGCCAGGCCGTTGGCGGCGGCTGTCAATTCTTCTTCGCCGTAGCTTAAGGGGTTGCGGTAATGGGTCCCCAGGAGCCAGAAGCGGATTACTTTGGGAGAAAAACGGGAGCAGGCCTCCCGGATGGTCACCACATTCCCCAGGGATTTGGACATCTTATCTCCCCGCATCGTGATAAAGGCGGTGTGGAGCCAGTAACGGACGAAAGGCTTGGTCCCGCAGTAGGCTTCCGCCTGGGCAATCTCGTTCTCATGATGGGGAAAGACCAGATCCGTCCCCCCACCGTGGAAATCGAACCCACTTCCCAGATACTTCAGGGACATGGCCGAGCATTCAATATGCCAGCCGGGACGGCCCGGTCCCCAGGGTGAATCCCAAGCGGGCTCCCCCTCCTTGGCCGCCTTCCACAGCGCAAAATCCATCGGGTTACGCTTCCGTTCGTCCGCCTCCACGCGGGCCCCGACCAACAGCTCATCCAACGGGCGGGCCGAAAGCTTGCCATATTCCGGAAAGGCGTCGACGGAGAAATAAACGTCCCCATCAAGTTGGTAGGCATAACCCTTATCGATCAGCCCTTGCACCATCTGAATAATCTCGGGAATATGCGCCGAGACCTTCGGATAATGGGTCGCCGGTTCCACCCCCAACGCCGCCATATCTTCGAGGTAAATCTGGGCGAAACGTGCCGCCAAGGCCAGGGGTTCTTCACCGGTCAGGTGCGCGTGATGGATAATCTTATCATCCACGTCCGTAAAGTTTTGGACCAGAGTCACCGCGTACCCCCGGGAACGCAGAAAACGCCGGATACAATCCCAGACCACCGGCGGCCGGGCATTCCCAATATGGGCGTAATTGTAGGGCGTGACGCCGCAAACATAAATATTTACTTTCCCCGGCTCGCGCGGGACAAACTCCTCTTTCCGCTTGGTCAAGGTATTATAGACTGTGATTGCCATCTTGCGTACCTCCTTTGAGCCCGAGCTTTGCTTCCAATTGTTCAAGCCGTTTCTGCGTTTCTTCACAAAAAGCCAGCATGGGATCGGGTAGTTTCCCGTGTTCCAGATCGGGAGGGCCGACCCGGACGCCGTCCTGGACCACCACCCGGCCGGGTACCCCGACCACCGTCGAATTGGGTGGGACCGGACGGACGACCACCGCTCCCGCCCCGATTTTGGCGTTGTCGCCCACCGTAATCGAACCCAACACCTTGGCCCCCGCCGCAATGATCACGTTGTTGCCGATGGTCGGGTGGCGTTTCCCCTTCTCCTTCCCCGTTCCCCCGAGAGTTACCCCCTGGTAAATCGTGACGTTATCACCAATCTCCGTTGTTTCACCGATCACGACCCCCATCCCATGGTCGATAAAGAGGCCTTTTCCGATCTTGGCGCCCGGATGGATCTCGATGCCGGTGAAAAAACGGGCAATTTGCGAGATGAGCCGGGCGATCAGGAATAATTTATGCCGGTAAAACCAGTGGGCGATCCGGTGGGCCAGCAGGGCATGGAAACCCGGATAACACAGGATCACTTCCAAAACACTACGGGCGGCCGGATCCCGCTCAAAGATGGCTTTAATGCTCGCACGAAGGTAGGTAAACATGATCCACCTCCTTTTTGAAGAAAAAAAATCGTCTCTCGACAGAGACGAAGTAATACCTCGCGGTTCCACTCTGGTTGGACCACAACCGGTGGTCCCCCTCATCGCACGCGGTAACGGGCGTTCCCGTCAGGGCCTACTTATCTTCAGCCCCAAGGCTCCCGGGGGCATTTCGTCTGGCGTTCCGGAGGGAGACTTCCAGCCCACGGCCTCCCCTCTCTGTCCTTCCCGTCCCAAACTACTCTCCCGTTCCTCGCCTGGTTGCTCTATGTCCGGCGGGACTAGCCCGCTTCAGAACACCGGCCGCCCGAACCGAAGCTTTGCTATCCCAACCGAATCTTTGTTACATTATAGGTATGATCATGGTCGCGTGTCAAGAACCTTCATTATTTACTGGCGAATATTGGTATATTATTGATGAACCGATGCTTCACCGCCTTTTCGGCGGCGGCCACAGCGTTATGGGCCGTCCGCCCCGCATCGCTTGGCTCAAATTGGCGTAAACCGAAGGGTTCTCCCGGTTTAAGGCGGCCAGCAAATCCTTTACTATTTGGCGGTAAGTATAACCGTCATAGGGACAACTCCGCGCCACCGGTTGGTAAGGGATAAATTCCTGCGCCGCGATGATCTCCGCTTCCCGGAGATAGACCAAAGGACGGATCACCGTGATCCGGGTCCGGTCAAGGAAGGCTTTGGGGAGAAAAGTACGGATCTGCCCCGAATACAGCATACTCATGAGAAAGGTCTCCACCGCATCATCATGGTGGTGGGCCAGGGCAACTTTATTGAAGTTGTGCTTACGCGCGAACCGGTTCAACCGCCCGTTCCGCAGAAAGGAACAGGTGGCACAGGGATCTTCCGCCTCTAAAACCGCCGGACCGATCCCGGTGGGGAGGTAATGAAACTCCACCCCGACCCGGGCGCATAACTCCCCTAAAGGCTCGGGGTCAAGCCGTGGTTCAAGCCCGAGATCAAGGGTGAGCGCGACCACTTCCGCCTGGATAATCCGGTGTTGCGCCATTAAGCCCAGGGCCCAAACCAAAAACGCACTGTCTTTACCGCCGGAAAAGCCGATTAAAATCCGGTCGCCGGGTTCGATCAGGTCAAACTCACGGATCGCCCTTAAAATCTTCTGGTTATAACCCTTCGGTAAGGACGGTTTCATCCCTTCGCCGCAGTACACTGCCGGCAATAACCAAAGAACTTCAACTGATAGCCAACGATCTGGAAATTATTATCGGCAGCGAGCCTCTCCTCCACCTCGGCGAGCAGCCGATGGTCGAATTCGGTAACTTTCTCGCATTTAAGACAGACTAAATGGTCGTACCGGGCTTGACTTTCCAACTCGTAACGGCAATGTCCTTCGGCCAAATTGATCTGGTTGATAAGCTTTTCTTTACTCAAAAGTTCCAGGGTACGGAAGACGGTGGCCATCCCGATCTCCGGGTGGGACTTCCGTACCATCGCATAAATATCTTCCGCCGCCAGATGTTGATCGGGGTTTTCCAGGAGAATTTTGATCACGGCTTCGCGTTGCGGGGTCAGCCGGTACCCCTTT